>ONWH01000230.1 GCA_900321495.1 uncultured Planctomycetota bacterium | reverse complement strand
GATGCCGCTGGCCAGTGTCCTCGACTACATCCGCGATACGATGCAGATCAATATCATTCTGGATGAAGCCGCTCTGGCGCAGGCCGACATCACTTCGGATACGCCGGTCGAGACGAAACTGCCGAACATTACGCTGAAGAATTACTTGAAGCACATCCTGGCTCCGTATGACCTGACGTATGTGGTCGGAGACGAAGTCCTCAAGATTACCGACAAGTCGCAGCGCGGCGGCGAGATCTACACCCGTGTCTACTACGTCGGCGACCTGACGATGAATATCCCGAACTTCAACCAGGTGAACAACCCGATGGATATGCAGTCATCGTTCGACCGCGCCTATAACAACGCGCGCCGGATGTCCGGGTCGAAGTCGGTTGTCGACACGATTCCCGGAATGCAGCAGTCAGGCGCTCTGGCCGGTTCGACGATGGTCTCGCCGAACATTCTGGCTCAGATTCAGGCTTCGGGCGGGAACGTTCCGTTCACCGGTGCGGCCGGGGGCGGGAACGATCCGGACGAACTGGTCAGTCTGATCACCGCCGTGGTTGATCCGGATTCGTGGGATGTTGTCGGGGAACCGCAGTATTTCTCGCTCAACAGCAGCCTGATCGTCCGTCAGAACGAAGAGAACCATAAGGATATCAAGGACCTGCTCGAGAAGCTCCGCTCGATGATGGATATGCAGATCGCCATTGAGGTCCGCTATATCGCAATCAGCGACGAGTACTATGAACAGATCGGCGTGAACTTCGGCGCCACCTTCAAGACGAACGCCCCCTCGCGTGACGACGGCGACGGCCTGGTTCCGGACGGGAAGGGTATTTACGGGATCACCTCCGCCGCAACCGGCACCGGGAAACCGTTTACCGAATCGCTCAATATCGATTTTTCGCAGAACAGCTACGGGATGGCGGTTCCTCAGTTCGGAAACTACGATCCCTCGGTCGGCGCGCAGCTCGGCTTTGCAATCCTCAGCGACATCGACACCTACTTCTTCATGAGCGCCTCGGAGGCGGACCGCCGCACCAACGTGATGCAGGCGCCGAAGGTGATGATGTTCAACGGCCAGACCGCACAGGTCACCGACCAGACCCAGGTCCCGTATGTCTACACGGTCATTCCGGTCGTCGGGGATTTTGCTGTGGCCCGCCAGCCGGTGACAACAGTGATCAATGAGGGGCAGTTCATGACGGTTCAGGCTTCGGTCCTGAGCGACCGCCGCCACGTCCGAATGACGCTGGTTCCGTTCTTCAGCACGATTGTTGACCGTGACCGCACGTTCAAGTTCGACGGCACCGAATCGACTGTCTCGAGCAGCACCTCTTCGTCGAAGGGGAGTGAAAACGTCGCAAGCGTTACCGACGAAAGAGACAGTAGCACGGCGTCTGAACTGATCAGCACGGGCACGACGATCCAGCAGCCGGTGGTTTCGAGTTTCTCGGTCAGCACCACGGTTCAGGTTCCGGACGGCGGAACGGTCCTCATGGGGGGTATCAAGCGTCTGAGTGAAGGACGCAGCGAAGCGGGTGTCCCGATTCTGAGCAAGATCCCCTACATCAAACGGCTCTTCTCGAATACGAGCATCGGCCGCGAGACGACCAGCCTGATGATGATGGTGACCCCGCGTATCGTGATTCAGGAAGAGGAAGAACGTTACCTGACCGGTCTGACCCCGGACGACTTCAACAGCGGTGAAAGCAGCGATGCCTTCAAACTGAAATAAGACGGGGCAAACGACCCGGAAAAAACAGGAGCTGCTGCTCCTGTTTTTTTTCGGCCTTGAAATGAATGCGGACAGTTTCGCGAAGGGGGAATGTGCAAAGTATGAAAGAGGCAGAGAGAATCAGGCTGATCCTTTCGGACATTGACGGAGTGATGACCGATGGGAAGATCATCCACGACAGCCGCGGGAATGAAATCAAGGAGTTTTCGGCCCGGGACGGGTTCGGAATCCGGCTCTGGATGAAAAACGGCGGACTCTTCGGAATCGTGACCGGACGGGAAAGCAAGGTCGTTGAAATCCGCGCCGGTGAGCTGGGGGTTGAGCTTCTGGAACAGGGGATTGTCGATAAAGCCGAGACGGTCCGCCGGATTACCTCGCGTTTGGGTGTGCCGCTCGAAGAGACCGCGTTTATCGGGGACGACTATCCCGATTTGCCCGCCTTGAAGATCGTCGGGTTCCCTGCGGCGGTCGCCGATGCCGCCGATGAGATACGTGATGCCGCGGTCTGGGTTTCGGACGTTCCGGGAGGAAAAGGGGCGGTCCGTCAATTGATCGAGACGATTCTGAAAGCGCAAGGGAGATGGGACGGGGCGATCCGTTTCTATCGCGGCGGGTCAAAAGTGTTCTGAGCTGCAGCGGAATGACCCGGAACAACACTGCATAACGGTTTAAGGGACTAACCGATGGGCTTTGAAATGAAAACATTTTTTTTCCTGATGGGTACCGCCGCATTAGTCGGCGCGTTCTTTCTGGAGCGCCACGAATCGAAAGCCGATTCAGATTCCGCAGGCGGAACGATTACCGTGAATATCCGGTATACGGGAAAGGAAGGGGCGGCAAGACAATTCGCCGAAGAGATGACTCGAAGCGGGACGGTCGGGGCAATCCGCGCCGAAAAGGGGAATCTTCGCTATGAATACTATCAGTCCCTCGAAGATCCGAACACGATTTTGCTGGTTGACAGCTGGACGGATCAGAAGGCAATTGACATGCATCATGCCTCGGAAATGATGAAAACCATCGCCCGGCTTCGGGAGAAGTACGACCTTCGCATGACCGTCGAGAGGTACACCGGTGTCAAAACGCCGGCTTCAGAAGAGGCGTTTATCCGAAAGTAGCCTTTTTAAAAGAGAAAACGCCCGGATCGCTTTTTTCCGAAGCGGTTCGGGCGCATTTTTGTCCCATAAGTACGGGCTATTCTTCAAACCCTTCCGAAGCGGAGTTCTCGCTGCCGCGCCGTTCGGCGTTCGGGTTTTTCCGGAGAACTCCGGCATCGACCAGCTTATTGATCAGCTGCTGCATGCTGTCGAACGCTGCCAGGAATCCTTGCGGCGGCATGATGAGACGCTGGGTATACTCCGGGGTTGGTGCGGACCCTTCAGCCCCCGGCTGGAGGGTCATGAAATCGAACCGGACCATATTTCCGGCAAAATGGATCTGACCGAGTCCGTCGGCGTACACTTCTTGCTTTACAGCTCCCATGGTAAAATCCTTTCTGGGTGATAAAGGAAAAATAGGTAAAACAAACGTCCTTACGGTTATCGCCAAACGGACGCCGTTTTACCTATTTTTTTGAAGGAACGCTGTAAAATTTTCCCAATCCCTACAACCGAACCGGACTACCAATCGATATCAGAAAGGCCGACGTCAAGAAGGTCGTCGACCTCCCTGGCGAATACCTCATCGAGGGCGGCTTTCGCGGGAGGATAGACCAGGTCGCTGTCTTCCGCCTCTTTTAGCCAGTTCGCCCTAATGAACGCGTAGTCAATGCCGGTAACGTCACCATCTGCGTTGATATCGGCATAGTAGCGGTAGCTGTCGTCTCCCTCCTCGCTCAGCCATGAGAACGAAAGGAAAACCCTGTCCAGACCTCCGATACTTCCATCCCCATTGATGTCCATCGGACAGACTTTGAAGGTCGAGATACCGCTCCAATCCGAGTCGGAGTAAGCTCCCGTTCCGAGTGCCCGAACGCGGTACTGAATATCCGCACCGTATTCCAGACCGGTGACAACACGGTTCGATTCGTCGGCAGGGACCGTCGTCCAGGTGCTTCCATTATCGATGCTGTACGCGAGCGTGTAACCGGAAGCGTGTCCGACGTCGGTCCACTGGATCTGATGGCGGTTTGCCCCGTACGAGACAAAGTTGCCGGCTGTACCGGTGATGATTAGCGGTGTGTCGAGTTTCGTCACCGCCGGTTCGATGTAAACATCAACTGTATCGCTGTATTCGGAATTGAGATAGAAGACTCCGTCTCCCAGAGCGCGAACTTTAAAAAGAATCGTCTCGCCGGTCGGCAGCGATGAAACACTCAGACCGCGTGTGGGAGTCTCTTCGGTTTGCCAGTCATTCCACGAATCGGCTTTCCATGCCAACTCGTAACCGGAAGCATTGGCAGAAGTCCCCCAGAACAAGGCCACTGTGGTGCCAATAACACTTACCACATCAAAGTCACTCGGTATCGCGAGTGTCTGAGCAGTAAGTGTATATTCGACCACGTCCGAGAAATCGGAATCACCGTAGACGATCCCGTCTCCCAGTGCACGAACCATGAACTGAATGACATCACCGGTCGAAAAGCCGCCGAGAGTCAGTGCCGGAATAGAAGACTCGCGTGTCTGCCACGTGCCGGAGTCGGAAAGTTTCCACGCGAGTTCGTAACCGGAAGCGTTTTCAACGGCGTTCCATGAGACGGTGACCGTATCGGCCACGGCGGCCGTCACGGAGAAGTTTTCCGGAACGGCGAGGATTGTCAGTTCCCCGGTCTGGTACTCATACGTACCCAGGTCTATGATGCCGCTCACGATTCTGCGGCAGCCGTCCAGGTCATGGACAATCGGTTCCCCGTCGGTGTAGTAGGCATAAGTGTTCCGGCCGATATCGACCGCTTGGGACTGCTCCGCCAGCGTGTAGTCGCCTGTTTCGAAAGATGTGAACAGCGGCTTGTTCATGTCGTAGACGAAGTTGGTTCCTTCACCGCCGCCCCATTCTGTATAGCTTGAAAGGGTGGTGTCGGCGGTCGCGGTCGAAGCGCTCCGGCGGAAGAGATCGCTCCCGTCCAGGCCGGTGTTGAGCGCCAGGATTGTATTGCGGAAAGCGGCTGATCCGGCCGCGACATAGACACCGCCACCCGCACCGGTCGCCGTTCCTTCGGCATGGGCCGAAGCTTCGTTGGCGGTGATTGTCGCGCCGGTGGCGGTGAGCGAACCGCCGAACAGAGCAATTCCCCCACCGGCGGATTCCGCCGCTTCACCGCTCGCAAGAACATTGTTTTCGGCAACCAGCACATCAACCAGGGTAACCGCGCCGGCGGCGTAGATCCCGCCGCCGAGAGCGATGGCCGTCGAGGTTCCCGTTGACGCCTCGGCCGTATTATTTGTGAGGACGACATCTTCCATCAGGAGGACGGCGTCGGATGCGATATAGATTCCGCCGCCGTGAGCATTGGCAGTTCCCGATTCCGAAACGGTGTCGATCGCGTTGTCGCGCAGCGTTGCGGAACGGACGGTGACCGTGCCGGCCGCAGCGTAGATTCCGCCGCCGTATGCGGCAACGTTATCATCGGCATCGGAGATGATTCGGCATGTATTGTTCGTGACATCACTTTCAGTAAGGGAAAGGGAGCCCGATTCCAGATAGATCCCCCCGCCGGCAGAAGCGTAGTGGTTCGAGATGGTCGACTTGGTGATTGTGACCTCTCCGACGGCGTGGATTCCGCCGCCGAGTGTCTCGGCCGAGCCGGTATCGGAATAGGCAAAGAGGGTATTGGAGGTTACGGTGGTGTTGACCAGCGTCAGTGATCCCTCGGCGAGCGAAACGCCGCCGCCGGTTGCGAAGGCGTCCCCCGAGATCGCCGTGGAACGGACCACGTTCCGGGTGACCAGGCAGCGGTCGAGCGTCAGGTCAACATAGGTTGCACGGATTCCTCCTCCGTCAGCCTGGGATGATTCCGTCCCTTCAGCATCCGACTCGGCCCGTCCGCCGGTGATTGTCAGCCCTTTGATCAAAACGGTCAGAGGAATGTCTTCCGTTCCGGTGACGGTAAAGACACGGCGCGACTCGCCGGTGGCGGCGTGGGCGTCGACCGTCAGACGGGGAGCCAATGTCGACGGATTGCAGAGCGCCGAAGCGTCGATCGTGATCGACTTGGAGATTGCCAGTTCCCCAAGTTCGGTGTCCAGGGTGATCGTTCCGTCGACGAGATCTTCGGCGAAGGTGATGACCTCGCCGTTTTCGGCGGCGAGGATCGCTTCGCGGAGCGAAACGAGTTCGTCTTCGGTGTTGATCACATCGTCGAGTGTGGTGACGATAAGCGGATTGACCACAACGGGAACCGTTTCATCGGTCGTTGCGCTGACCGTGCCGGTGTAGTCACCGGTTCCGGCCGCCATGACCATAATGTAACACTCCTGATCTGCGTCGGTGACAGTATATACGGATTCGACCGCTCCATCGATAAGAGTCATCTCTTGCGGACTCGCGCCGCGATACCAGGTCCAGCTTACGCTTCCCGACGATGCGGCCTCGGCGGGGAGGACACTTGCGGTAATGACCGTGCCGACCGCCAGAGGGGTGTCGAGCGAAAGAGTGACGCTTTCGAGCGGGATCTTTTCGCTGAACTGGTATTCATACGCGCCCAGGTCAATGATGCTGTGCGAAATGCGCGGATTTCCCGCCAGATCGACGGTGTGGGTCGTGTAGGCGTTGTTCCCGATATCGATGACCTGTGAACCTTCGGCCGGAGAGAAGTCTCCCGCGCCCGGATCGGCAAAGAGCGGAAGGGTTGAGTCATAGACGAAATAGACGGGATTTTCATTCGTCCAGCCGGTGAAAGACGACATGGCGTTAAAGGCCTTGATTGCACCATCCCCCTCCGAGTAGAAGTCGGCTCCCGACCGGGTCGCGGTATTTTCGACCACAAGGGAATTGTAATACTCGGTTGTGTAGGGATACGTTTGCGAGGAGCTGAAATTATAGACCCCGCCGCCGTACGCCGCTGAGTTGGCAGTGACTGTGGTGTCGGTGAAGTAGAAAGTTCCCTGGTCGATGCAGACTCCGCCGCCGTAACGGGTTGCGGAGTTTGATGCGATCAGCGTGTCATCGGCAGAGCAGGAACCCAGGTAGTTGTATATTCCGCCGCCGATCGGCGCGGTGTTCGAGGTCACCACAGAGTATTGCAGGGCAACGATTGCCGTTTCGCTCCAGATTCCCCCGCCTCCGTTCGACGCCGTGCATGAAGTGACCGTCGAGTTGGTCAGTCCGACATAACCGGAGTTGTAGATTGTCGCGCCGCTTTCGCGCCGGTTGTAGATTCCTCCGCCGTAATAGGCTGTGCTGTTCGTGACGGTCGAGCTGACCAGTTCAAGATAACCGGAATTGTAGATTCCGCCGCCGTAGACGGCGTTGCCGTCACGGATTGTCATATTGGTCAGGGTGACTGGGGATCCGAGCTGTCCGGCGGTCACCATCAGCACACGGTGATTTCCGCCGGCACTGACCGAAATTCCGTCGGCCAGGGCCGAGCCATCGACGTTGATCTGCTTCGTGATGGTCAGGGCGTAGTCGCCCAGAGAGATTGTGCCGCCGTTCAGGGACGGATCGAAGGTGACCGTTTCCCCCGCATCGGCGTAGGCGATCGCCTCGCGCAATGAGACAAAACCGTCCGAAGAGTCGGCGACGTCGGCGAGGGTCGTGACGACGAGCGATTTTTCAAACTCCGGAACGACACTTTCTGTCATTGCGGTGAGTGTTCCGATCGATGTGCCGTAACCGGTCGCCACCACACCGATGAGATATCCGACGTCGTCGGCGGCAACTTCATAGTAGTAGGTTGTCGCGCCGGCAATGTTTTCGGTTTCTCCGTTTTTGATGCGGATCCACTGATAGGTGATAAGCGCGTCTTCCGGCTCGACGGCGACGGAAATGTTCTGTCCGACCGAGGGGGAAGTTTCGGAAAGTGCAACCGAGGTGATCGGCGTCCGTTCAATATAACTGACCGAGAAGTTGTATGTTCCCGTTTTTCCGGAGGGACGGTTATCGGTGGATGTCGGATCGTATTCGTCGTTCTCTAGCGCCGAAATCCCGAAATAAAACCGGCCGGTCTCGGATGGCGTCCAGGAGAGGATCGGGTTGGTGCCGCTCGTTCCCAAAAGATTTCCTTCCGAATCGAAGACACGGATCAGAGTGTCGAGCGGTTCGCCTGACTCGGAGGGGGTGACGACAAAGGTGAAAATCTGCGAGAGGTTTTCCTCGCCGATATCGACCGCGTAAATATCGACGTCTTTGTCGCCATACAGGCCGTTCCCGATCATTTCGCGGACCAGGTAGGCGCCGCTGGTGAATGCGATTGTCCGTGCCAGGCTGAGCGTGTCGCCGGGGTCGGCATTGTAAAGATATTCATACGCTCCCAAATCAACGATGCCATTGACGACACGGTCATTCCCCTCCAGGTCGGTCTGACTCAGCAGGTAGCCGTCGTTTCCGAGGTCGATCGCCTGTGATTCGGCGGCGAGAGTGAAGTCCGACTGCGAAACATCGGTAAAAAGAGGAAGCGTCGCGTCATAGACGTAATTCGGAGTGTCCGGGTCGGAGGCATTCGTCCAGTCGGTGAAAGACGAAAGCGTGTAGTAGGCGCTGAGGGAACCGTAGCGGTCGGCGTAGCCGACGTCGGCGTTTCCTGATCCCCCTTCGGCGAGCGTGTTGCCGGCCAGAATCGTGTTTTGCAGGACCGTATCATAGGCAGAGGCAGTGCTGAGCGACTCGGACCAGATTCCCGCGCCGCCGGCCGCGGTGTTGGCCGTGACGGTTGCGTTGATGAGGGTCAGTTTTCCCCTGTTCAGAATCCCGCCGCCGTGTCCCTGCGCCGTGTTCTCTGCAATGAGGGAGTTTTCCAGAACGAGGACACCGGTATTGGTAATTCCGGCACCATTTGACGCCGCTCCGCCGGTGATCCGAAGGGAACGGAGAATGACGGGTGCCGAGTCCGCCCCGCCGGTGACCGTCAGAACAGCGGTCTTGCCGCCGCCGTCTATCTGCACACCGCCGCGCAGAGCCGAGGCGTCGACGGTGATCGATTTGGTGACGGCAAGGGCGCCGAGCGCGGAATTGAGCGTAATCGTCTTGCCCTGAAGGTAGGAGTCGAATGTGATGGATTCGGCCTGGACTTCGCCGCTTTCAGTGTAGTGGATCGCCTCACGCAGAGAGATCAGTCCGTCATAGGCGTCGACCACGTCCTGCTCGGTGGTGACAACCGCCGACGGTGTTTCGAGAGTCCGCTGGAATTCGTAGGCTCCCAGATCAACAACCTTATTGACGATACGGGTATCGCCATTGAGATCGTGGGGAACGTCGGCGACGAACGCGTTTCCGCCGACGTCGATCGCCTGCCCGCCGGAAGCGAGCTGGTAGTCGTTGTTGGTGGGATCGCGGAAAAGACGCTTGGAGCTGTCGTATTCGTAGTTGAGGGCGGTGTTCGTCCATCCGGTGAAGGAGGAGAGGGAGAACGCGCCGGCGAGCGTGCCGAATGTGTTGTTTCGGTGAATGTCGCTGTCATAAACCGCACTGTTTCCCGCGATGATTGTGTTG
The DNA here is from genome assembly GCA_900321495.1 of uncultured Planctomycetota bacterium. GTDB lineage: Bacteria > Planctomycetota > Planctomycetia > Pirellulales > Thermoguttaceae > RUG695. Next base: position 8,997 of record ONWH01000230.1, on the reverse strand, counting down.
CACAAAGTGATGACATACGTTCGGGAATCGTCTTCGGTTTCGACCCCGTGGGCGAAGATACCGCCGCCGTAGTTTGAGTCGTTGGCGGTGAGGGTGCAGTTGATCGTGGTCAGCACCGCTTCGTCGTTGCAGATTGCCCCTCCGTAACCTCCCGTATTCCCGTAGAAAAGCGTGTTGGTTGCAGTGAGGGTTCCCCGGTAGTTGTAGATTCCGCCGCCGTTGTAGTAGGCATTGTTGCCGGAGATAATCGAATCGGCAATGGTCATCACGCCATAGTTGCAGATTCCGCCGCCATAGTACGTTCCGCTGCCGGAAATTGTCGTGCCGGTGATCGCGAGCGTCGCGCCGACGTTGTGGATCGCTCCGCCGTAGGTGGCCCTGTTCCCGGTGAAGGTTGAGCCGGAGATGTTTGCCGTTCCGCCGGAAAGGTAGATTGCGCCCCCCCGGTCACCGTTGTTGCCGGTAAAGGTGCTTCTGTCGACCTCAAGAGTGCCGTTATACGAGTAGACTGATCCGCCGGTAGTGTTGTCGGCGAACGTCGTATTGCTGATCGAAACATTTCCGCGGAAGTTGAAAACCGCAGAGCCGAACGTTCCGCTATTGGCATTAAACGACGAATCGGCAACCTGTAAATACCCTTTCGACAGAATCCCGCCGCCGTCATACGAGCTGCCGTCTGTCAGAGTCAGTCCCCTGAGAACGGTCGGCGCGTTCTCGGTGCCCCCCCCGGTGATGATGAGCGTCGACCTGGCGTTTCCGTCAAGGGTGATTCCCTGAGCGAGGGCCGAGGCGTCGATTGTGAGCTGCCTGTCCGCGATGAGCGCCGCGTCGGCCAGGGAGATCGTTTCCCCCGAAAGGGCGGGCGCGAAATCGACCGTCTCTCCCGCGGCGGCGTAAAGGATCGCCTCCCGCAGCGAAATCTGTCCGTCCGTGTCGTCGACCAGATCCAGAAGCGTGGTAACGGTTGTCGAGACTGCTTCGGTTTCGCGGGCAAAGGTCTGCTGATATTCATACGCGCCGATATCGACCGCAGCGGCTTCGGCCCAGCTTCTCACAATGCGTGTGTTGCCGGCCAGGTCCGATGTTGCGGCCGCAGCGCTGTTGAGTCCCCGGTCGATCCCCCAGCTCGAAGCGGAAAGGGAAAGGTCGATCTCCCCGAGATTCGTGATATTCCCCTCGCTGTCAAACTGAGCCGGCGTAAGGAACTTCGCGTCGAATCCGATGATGTTGTTCGAGGAACTGTCTGGCGCAAGGCCGAACCAGTCGGCGTTGTTCAGGTAACCGAAGTTGTTTGAAACAATCGAGTTGGTGAGTGTGACTGTTCCCCAGTTGGCCAGACCGCCGCCGTAGTTGGTCGCCGCGTTGGCGGCAATGGTGCAGTTGACTGCGTTAAATGTGCCGCCCGCCGTGTACACTCCGGCGCCGATGGCGGCGGTGTTGGCTGAAAACTCGCTGTTCGTCGCGGTGAGCGAGCCGCCGGCGATGTAGGCGCCGCCGCCTGTTCCGGTCGCTGCGGTGTTTTGGGTGACGACAGAGTGGCTGAACAGCACGTCCCCTGAAACGATGTAGATACCGGCACCGGTCCCTTCTTGTGCTGACCCGCCGGTCAGCACAAGACCCGTAAGTGAAATCGAGGTTCCTTCCTCCCCTTCGATCTTCAGAACACGGCTCTTGCCGTCGGCATCGACGGTCACCTTGTCGTTAAGCGCCGCCGCGTCAATTGCCATCGACTTTGTGATCACCAGCTCTCCCTGAGTGAGGGTAATCGTGTTTGCTTCCCCTCCGGTAAAGACGGCCGGACTGAATGTGATGCGGGACGATTCGGCCGCGCCCGCTTCGATCTGCGCGATCGCCTCACGCAGGGAGAGGAGGCCGTCTTCGGCATCGACGGTGTCGAGGTTGGTGTTGACGACCAGATCGGCCGTGACCGGATGGATTGTGACGGCCGCGCTTCCGGTCCAGTCATTGTACCCCTCACGCGAAACGGTGGCCGAAACGGTGTAGGAGCCGACTTCGGTAAAAGCAGGAGGTGTATCGTATGTCTCTCCCTCGTAGGAGTAGACAACCACGTCGGTTGCCAGGTCGGGGTCGGTGAGTGTGACGGTATGCGCAAGTCCGTCATAGTCGCCCGTCCACCCGGTGAGAGTGACGTTTGTGATGTCCGGTTTTGCTGTAATCGTGACTGTTGCGCTTCCGGTCCAGTCGTTGTATCCGTCGCGTGAGACGGTTGCCGAGACAGTATAGGAACCGGCTTCGGTAAAGATAGGAGGCGCGTCGTATGTTTTTCCGTCGTATGTATAGACGATGATGTCTGTAGCCCAGAACGGGTCTGTGAGAGTGACGGTGTGTCCCTCTCCGTCGTACACGCCGCTCCATCCGGTGAGGGTGACGTCGGTGATATCGGGCTTTGCGCTGTTCTGATATTCATAGGCACCCAGGTCGACAATGCCGTTGACGATCCGGTCGCTTCCCGCAAGATCGGTTGAGACGGTCACATAGCCGTTCGCCCCGATATCGACCGCCTGCGAGCCGCTTGCCAGAGTATAGATTCCTGCCGCAGCATCGGTGAAGAGGGGCTGATCGGGATCATAGGTGTAGATCGAGACGGAAGTGTCCCACGCCGTGTAATCGGTCAGAACGTAACTGCCGGTGAGGTTTCCCTTTGTGTTGTACCGGGCGATTTCGGCGGAGGTGCCGGCACTGTTTCCGATCAGGATCGAGTTCGACAGGGAAAGTGTGTATTTCAGAGACGAGGAACCGAAAAGGTAGAACCCGCCCCCTTCGCCGGCACTGTTGGCGGTGACCGTCGCGCCGACCGCCGTAAACCGGCCGTTCCAGAGATAGACACCTCCGCCGTAGGCGACACTCCCGGCAACGCGGTTTCCGGTGACCAGGATATTTTCGGCGGTGACCGTGCCGGAACTGTAGATTCCTCCGCCGCTGGCGCGATAGGACGCCTCGGCGCTGTTTTCGGTGATCCGGCTGTTCAGAAGACGGATCGTTCCGCTGTTGAAAATCCCCCCGCCGACGTACGAGGAACTGTTCCCGGTGACCGAGAGGTTTGAGGCGGTCAAGCGGCCGGCATTGTAAAGCCCGCCCCCGTACCCGGCGTCGGAAGTGCTGGCTGACGAGTTGCCGCCGGTTAAGACCATGCTCCCCAGGGCGACCCTGGCGCCGGAACCGATTGAAACGACCCGGCTCATCCCCGAGGCGGCCAGGGTCAGGGGAGAGGAGCCGTAGCCGACGATCGTGAGCGCCCCGCTTTCGGACGAGTCGAGCATGACGGCGATTTCGTCGGCGGCCGAGGCGTAGGTGACCGTGTTGGCGTCGGCGGTTGTCCTGACTACAATGAGATCGTCTCCGGCCGTTTCACCCGCTTCGGCGATTGCCGCTCGGATGTCTGCCGAGGTGAGCCGGTCGGCGGTGATTTCGATCACGTTGATATCGCCGATCGATTCTGGGAGGCTGAATTCGGCGAACGTGGTGCGGATATCGGCATATTCGGCCGGTGTGACCGACAGGAGTACGCGCTCTTCGAGCGCTTCAAGGCGGGCTGAGCGTTTTCGGAGAGGATTGGCGCCTCCTCGGAAGGTTTCGGCGGGGGCGGGCGGAGAATTCAGGCGAAAATGAAAAAAACGTTTCATTTTGGGGTAACCTCATCAGAAGGATGGCTTTTAACGCGAAACGGGCGATGTTCTCTAATCACTATATTATAACGCTATCTCCCTGTTTTTCAACGAATGACCTGCCTTTCCGGAGAATTTCCGCCTTCTGTCCCCTTTGAAATGAGCGGAGCTCGCTTTCCTCCCTTCGGCGGTCTTCCCTCTCCAAAAGCCGGCGGAAAGGGGGGCACCCTCTCAAAACAGGAAAAATGGGAAAGAGGAAGACTCCGGTTCCTTTCACTAATTCGGTTCGTGGGGTATAATGGGAAGGTGGTTTGCGCCGGCCGTTTTCGGTCTGTCCGATGAACAGATCTCTTCCCCTCTTATGGACGGGCCTGGCGCAAACCGGATCTGTGATCCCCTCAGATAATAAGGTTTCGTCAGATGATTTGTGTCACTATTGCCTGCGGTAGCCACAAAAGAATGATCAGCGAGATGGCCGGACTGGCGGAAGCCGGTATCCGGCTCGTCGAACTCCGCCTCGATTTTCTCCGGAAAATGCCCGATCTGGGGCGTCTTCTGCCAAACCGCCCTCTTCCGGTGATTGTTGCGGTTCGCCGGAAACAGGACGGAGGACTTTGGAGTTACGATGAAGAAAAGCGTCTTCTCCTTCTCCGGACAGCGATTATTTCGGGTGCCGATTATATCGACATCGAGGCCGATATTGCCGCCAAGGTTCCCCGTTACGGAAAGACGAAACGCCTTATCAGCTATCACAACTTCGAAAGGGTGCCGGAAGACCTTGATGCCCTCTACGAAAAGATCCTTCAGCAGACCGATCCGGACGTCATTAAGATCGCCGTGACGCCCCGTTCTATCGGCGACCTGTTCCGCCTTTTCACATTCATGAAAAAGGTGAACGTTCCCGGCCGCGGAAAACCGACCGTGGTGATCGGAATGGGGGAAGTCGGATTTCCGACCCGGGTTCTCGGCCGAAAGTTCGGCGTCCCGATGACCTACGCCACCTTTTCGCCCCAGCGGCTCGTTACCCCGGGGATCCCCTTCTATAAGGATCTCCGCGATGAATACCGCTATGAGAGCATCAACGCCGAGACCGAGGTCTATGGCGTGATCGCCGACCCGATCGCCCACTCGCTCAGTCCGCTCATTCATAATGCGGCGTTCGCCAAGGCAAACCTTAATAAGGTCTATCTTCCGTTCCGCGTTCCCGCCGGTGAGGCGGGGGAATTGATCGAAAAGGCTTCAAGCCTCGATCTGCGCGGTCTGAGCGTGACGATTCCGCATAAGTCGGATGTCATTCCGAAGCTGACACGGATGGATCCCGCCGTGGAGGAGATCGGCGCGTGTAATACCATCGTATTCCGCGACAGTGCCACTTTCGGTTATAATACCGATTACATGGCATCCGCTCTCTGTATCGAGACGGCGATGGGGGGAGGAAGAGAAGGGGAGAACTGCCCCCTGGCCGGGAAACAAGTGCTCCTTTTGGGGGCAGGCGGAGCGGGGAAAGCTGTTGCCTACGGGCTTCTGAAAAAAGGGGCACGGGTGACGATCACCGACCGAAAACCGGAAAAGGCCGAACTGGCGGCCCGGCAGCTCGGCTGCTCTTTTTGCGATTGGGAGGCTCGGAAAAGCTACGTTGCAGCACTGATCGCCAACTGTACCTCGGTCGGAATGTTTCCCGAGGTCGATCAGACGCCGATCGGACCTGAGTCGATCCGTAACGGGATGTTCGTCTTTGATGCGGTCTACAATCCCGAACAGACCTATCTGCTGCGCCTGGCGCGCCAGAAGGGGGCGACTCCGATTTCGGGGCTTGATATGTTCATCGGCCAGGCGCTTCTGCAGTTCCGCCTCTTCACGGGACAGAAGACGTCGGCCTCGATGATACGCGACCTGCTCAAAGAGGCGCTTGCCCTCTCGAGGAGCTGAGCTGATGGCCCCTTCGGTCGTGCTAATCGGATATCGCGGGACAGGAAAGAGTACCGTCGGCGCTTTCCTGGCCCGGCGGCTCGGTCTGAGGTTTGTCGATACCGATCTGTTGATTGAGTCACATCAAGGCGAGTCGATTGCCGCGATTTTTGCCCGCGGCGGAGAGGGGCTCTTTCGCGACTGTGAAAGCGCCGTGCTTGAGTCGCTCGCCGAATCTTCTGAGCCGCGTGTGATTGCCGGCGGCGGCGGGATCGTTTTGCGCGAGTCGAACCGTGTCCTCCTGCGAAATCTTGCTCCCGGGCGGGTTTTTCTCCTGACCGCGTCTGTCGAGTCGATCACCCGGCGCATTGTTTCCGATGCGCAGAGTGACAGGACGCGTCCTCCGCTGACCGGACTTTCGCCGGAAGAGGAAATTCGGGAAGTTCTGCAAAAGAGGGATCCCGTCTATCGGGAAACGGCTGATCATCTGATTTCGACCGAAAATAAAAAGCCGGCAGACATCGCGGAGGAAATCTGCCGGCTTCTTCGATAATCCCGTTACGCGTCTTTTACGTTTCGAGGTCGCGGATCCGGTCCCGGAGTTTTCCAGCGAGTTCATAGTCTTCGATCGAAACCGCATCGTCGAGTTCCCGGCGCAGACGGATAAGGAGAGTGCGGTTGTCGGTTCCGCCGAAACGCAGGGGGCGTTTCCCGACATGTTCGTTGCTTCCGTGGATGCCCATCAGAAGCGGTTCAAGCTGCTCGTCAAAGAAGAGGTAGTCGTTAGGACAGCCGAGCCGGCCGGTTTTACGGAAATCTTGGAGACTGGCGCCGCAGATCGGGCAGGTGCGCATCTCCAGTTCCATCAGTTCACGGGTCGTTTGCTGAAGGCTGCTTACCTTTTTCTTTACCTGTTGAGCCAGGTCTTCCTGAGGAGAATCGAAATCGGCAACCGTTCCGCCGTTCTTGTGCAGGTATTCGTTGGCGTGTTCTTCGCAAAGATGAATTTCGATCGGCTTGTCACCCGTCAGTTCCGTGTAGTGAAACGTGGCGGGCCGATCACACTTTTGGCATTTCATGATTTTTTCTTCAATGAAACGAAAGGACTCCGCCCGGCCCATCCAACGGAACGGCCGGGCCCCCTTTTTCGGGAACGCGGGTCATTTTAACGGATTGTCCCTGACCGGGCAACGTCAGTTTTTCGAAGAGATATTCCGCGGGAGAACCTGCCGCGCGGCGAGAAAGACGCGCTGGGCGGCGGCAACGCCGCGCCCCGGTTCGGCGGGGTAACCGGCATCGATGAGAGCCAGTTCGATGGAGCCGAGTGTGCCGAGAACATCAAACTCATCGATCAGTCCGAAGTGAGCCATTCGGAAAATCTTTCCTCTCCATTCCCCCTGGCCTCCGGCGAACTTGATACCGTAACACTCGTGTATCTCGTTCATGAACCGTTTCGCGTTGAACGCGCCGGTTTCGGGGAAGAAGACGGCGGTCATCGAGTCGGCGGGGAATGCAGTCGTCCGTGCCAGACCAATGGCGTCGATTCCCGCACGAACCGCTTCGGCCAGCAGGGATGTCCGCCGCCAGACCGTTTCGATTCCCTCGGCGAGGATCGCGTCGAGGCTGACCGCCAGGCCTTCCAGAATCGGTTTGGCGGGTGTGAACGGGGTGGTTGAGGCCTGCGCCGATTTTCGGTACTTGATCAGATCGAAATAGAAGCCGCGGCGGGGGGTCTGCTCGATCTTCTCCCACGCCCGAGGTGAAACGGCGACGAAACCGCCTCCTGAGATTCCCATCAGAGCTTTTTGGGAACCGATCACTGCCAGGTCGACCGACCAGGCGTCCATCTCGAAACGGTCTGCACCGATACCGCTGATCCCGTCGACGACAAAAAGAGCGGCGGAGTTTTCACGAATGGTCCGGCCCAGTTCGGCGATCGGGTGACAGACGCCGGTACTCGTCTCGGTCAGTGTGCCGAAAACCGCGACGGTCTCAGGATGGGCCCGAAGGATATCCGCAACGACATCGGGCCGGAACGGTTCCCCCCAGGGGACGGAACAGATGATGACTTTCGCACCGAAAACTTCCCCCATTTCGGCCCACCGCTGCGAAAATTTTCCGGATGCGAGAATGAGGATCGTTTCACCCGGTGCGACAATGTTCATCAGCGCGGTTTCCATCGAGGCGGTCCCGGATCCGGTGATGAAGAATACGTCTCCCTCGGTGCGCAGAATTTTTCCCATCGCCAGGCGCGTCTTCTGAAAGAGGGCCTCAAACTGCGGCGTTCGGTGATGCGTTACCTGACGGGCGAGGGTTAAAAGGGACTCTTCCGGCACCTGGGTCGGGCCGGGGGTCATTAGACGCTCTTTTTTCATCGGGGAAACTTTCAGTCTTTAACCAGGTCGACCTGGGTCAAGTGGAGGTATTCTGTCAGGACATTCGGGGCGATCACGATTTGCGCTCCCCGCTGGCCGGCGCTGAGATAAATCTCATCGAACAGGATTGACGTCTCGTCGAGGAATGTCGGAAACTGCTTTTTCATCCCGATGGGGGAACAGCCGCCGCGAATGTACCCGGTCACCTCTTTAAGATTCTTCATCGGGATCATCGCCGCTTTTTTGTCTCCGGCGGCACGGGCCGCCTTTTTGAGATCGACTTCGGAATTGACCGGAACGCAACAGACGAAATAGCCGACCTTTTCTCCCTTCAAAACGAGCGTCTTAAAGACCTGTTCCGGCGGGAGACCGAGCTGGCGTGCGACGTGAGTGCCGGAAAGATCACTTTCGTCAACCTCGTATTCTTTTGTGTGAAAAGGAAGACCCGCCGCGGTCAGCAGGCGGGTCGCATTGGTTTTGACGGCGGAACGGTCCGTCATTTGACGCGCTCGATATACTCGCCGGTCCGTGTGTCAACCTTGATCACTTCGCCCGTTTCGATGAAGTTGGGGACGATGATCTCGGCACCGGTTTCGAGTTTGGCGGGCTTCGTCACGTTGGTGGCGGTATTCCCGCGTACCGCCGGTTCTGTGTACTCGACTTTGAGAATCACATGGTTCGGCGGAGTGATCCCGATCGGGTTGTTGTTATAGAGCAGCATCTTGCACGGCATGTCGGGCAGAAGATATTTCGCAGCTTCGTCGACAGCGTCCTTGGTGAGCTCGTACTGCTCGTAGGTGTCTTTTTCCATGAAAAAGAAGGTTCCGGCCTGCTCATAGAGGAAGGTGGTGTCCGTCTCGTGGATGTCGGCGGCTTCTAAGGAGTCGCCGCTCTTGTAGGTCCGTTCGAGAACCGTTCCGCGAGTCAGGTTGCGGAGCTTGCACTTGTAGAGAGCCTGACCCTTCCCCGGCTTGACGAAATTGCATTCGATCATGATGAATGGATCGCCGTCGATTTGAACTTTCAGTCCTTTACGGAAGTCGCTGGTGTTGTAAGATGCCACTTGAAACCTCTTCTTTTCGGGTTAT
>ONWH01000233.1 GCA_900321495.1 uncultured Planctomycetota bacterium | reverse complement strand
GTGTGCAGCTCTTCCGGCGGCCCCTGCGCGACGATTTCGCCCCCCTGGCGTCCGGCTTTCGGCCCGAAATCGAGGACATTGTCGGCCGACTCGATGATCTGCCGGTCATGCTCGACCATGAGGACCGTATTGCCCAGGTCGCGGAGCTTGCGGATCGCGCCGACCAGCCGGCCGTTATCGCGCGGATGGAGTCCGACCGTCGGCTCGTCGAGGACGTAAAGCACGCCGGTCAGGCCGCTGCCGATCTGCGCCGCCAGGCGGATCCGCTGCGACTCGCCGCCCGAGAGGGTCGCCGCCGGCCTTGCCAGGGTCAGGTAGCCGAGCCCGACGTCGGTGAGGAACTCGAGCCGTTTGCGGATTTCGCTTACCAGTTCGCCGGCGATCTTCTTTTCCCGTTCCGGGAACTTCTCCTTTTTGAAGAAAGCGAGCAGGTCGTCGAGCGGCCTGCGGCTGATCTGGTCGATCGTCAGGTTGTGGAACCGGACCGCGGCGGCGTCGTCGCGCAGGCGGCTTCCCATGCAGGCGGAGCACTCGACCTGTTCCATCTGGAACGAGAAGCGGCTGCGGAGCGAGGGGACCAGTCGGGCGGCCTCGTCGATTGCGGGATAGAGCCCCTTGTACTGGAACCGGAAGAGGACCGGCGCGGACGATTTCCGCCCGGCGGGCTTAGCGGCGGGATCCATGTCGTCGGCGGTCAGGGCGAACCAGCGGTCGCCGGTCCCGTGGAAGAGGAGGCGGCGGTGCCGCGCGTCCATCTGCTCGAACGGCTGGTCGGCGGGGATCCCCGTCTGCCGGCAGAACGCGTTCAGAAAACCGGCGGCCTGCGGCGTGCCGGCTTCGGGCCAGAGGTCGAGCGCCCCCTCGCGCAGCGAGCGTTTCGGCTCCTTGACCACATGGCTCTGGCTCATGCCGATTTCGGTGCCGAGCCCCTCGCAGTGGGGGCACCAGCCGAGCGGGCTGTTGAACGAAAAGTTGTGCGCCGACAGGCGTTCGAAGCTCCGCCCGCATTCGGGGCAGGAGAGATGCTGGCTGAGCGTGATTTCGTTTTCGCCGTCCTCCTCCGAAAGGCCGTCGGTCAGGCGGATGAGGCGGAGTTCGCCGCGGCCGAGATCGAGCGCGGTCTCGACGCTCCCCGCCAGGCGGCTTCGGATGCGGCGGAACCGCTCGTCGGCGGGATCGCGCCGCGCGAGCGCCCCGGCGTCGCCGGGCGACAGGACGATGCGGTCGGCGACCACCTCGATCTGATGGCGGCGGTGCCGGTCAATGTCGGGAACCTCGTCGAGCCGGAACACGCCGCCGTCGATCCGCACGCGGAGGAACCCCAGCTTCCGGAGCTTTTCCCAGAGTCTGGCGTAGTCGCCCGTCTCGGCCGGAACCGGCGCGGCGATCAGGGCCGGCCGCTCGTCGAGCAGGGCGATCACCTTGTCGATGATCTCGTCGGTCGACTGCGTTCCGACGGGCACGTCGCAGTCGGGACAGTACGGCACGCCGAGCCGCGCGAAGAGGACGCGCAGATAGTCGTGTATCTCGGTGATCGTGCCGACGGTCGACCGGGGGGAATGAATCCCCGTCTTCTGCTGTATGGCGATCGCGGGCGAAATGCCGATCACCTGATCGACGTCCGGCTTGGGCATCTGGCCCAGGAACTGGCGCGCGTAACTCGAAAGGGACTCGACGAACCGGCGCTGCCCCTCGGCGTAGACGGTATCCATCGCCAGCGAGGTCTTGCCGCTGCCGCTCATTCCGGAACAGACGGTGATCCGCTCGCGCGGTATGTCGAGCGAGATGTTCTGCAGGTTGTGCTCCCGCGCGCCGCGGATGAGGATCGCCGACTCCGCGGCTTCGGGTTCGGCGCCGTGCGGCGCGGCGGGCGCCCTCTTTCCCCGTTTCGGCCTTTTGAGCGCGGCGCGGTCTTTCGCCAGATGTTCGCGGAGCGAGCGCCCGGTCAGGGATTCGGGGCAGGCCATGATCTCTTCGGGCGTTCCCGCCGCGACGACGCGGCCCCCCGCCTCGCCCCCTTCGGGCCCGAGATCGATGACCCAGTCGGCGGTCTTGATGACGTCGAGGTTGTGTTCCACGATCAGGACGGTG
>ONWH01000236.1 GCA_900321495.1 uncultured Planctomycetota bacterium | reverse complement strand
TCGAACGCCTCGCTTTTCATCACGACGCGCGATTCGAGCGCCATCATCGCCGGCGGACGCGAGGGGCTGACCGATGACAACCGCGTGAACGCCTTCCTCCCCTCACTGGTCGCAATCCTCACCGGCGACGAGGTTCTGACCGCCGCGTGGAATTCAATCAAAGACGACCCGGCAAAAAAGAAACATATTGAAATGTTCAACTTCGACGACGGCGTGATCGTCGGCCGCGGCGCACTTCGCACCGCTCTTTCGGTACACGTCGGGGGTGATCCGGGAGGCGACGCCAAAAAGGCGAATGTCATCTCGGTCACCTGTGTCGCACCCAGCCCGATCGAGGCGCGTGTCATTTTGCAGGAGGTGGTCGACCAGTACAAGCTATACATGACGAACCGGCACACAGAACAGGCGAACAGTGTGACCCAGGCAATCGAACGGGGCCGGATCGACATGGAAAAGGGTCTGGAAGCTGCTAACGAAGAGATGAAGCGTTACATCCAGACCTCGCCGCACACTTTCATCGGCGATGAGACGAACAACCCGCTCCTGACCCGTCTGCAGGACATGGAAACAAAACTCGTTGAGATCGACTACCAGCTCCTGAAATATCAGAACCGGCTCGACATCGTCGAGAACACAATCGGTGGGCGCGATCTTGAAACGATCCCCGACGAGCAGATCATCGGCCTTCTTGGAAGCAGCGGTGAAGATGACCAGCTGGTCAACACAATTTCGTTCCTGGCGCAGGGGGGCCGTCAGGAAGACGTGAAGGCCAATGCCCTGATCACCAGCGCGGTCAACATTGAGATGAACGAGGCGATCAGCGTTGAAATGGAGATCGGCAGGCTCAAACACATGGGAATCGGCGACGACAATCCCCAGATGAGAGACCTTCTCGAACGCCGCCGTCTCCTCGAACAGGCAAAGCGCGAAAAGACGGGGGAGGACGGCGACATCGCCACGCTCCACAAGGTCGGAATTTTCACCTATCCGCAGCTTCTGGCCACTTACATCGACGTGCTGAAGGGACGCATTAAAGAGATCCAGCAGCAGCGTGAAACGATGCAGAAATTCATCGCCGATCAGGACGAACGGGTGCGCGATATCACCGAATACCGCCAGACGATCGACTCGATGAAGTTCACAATTGCCTCGCAGAAAGACACTTTCATCCAGCTGGGCAAACGCCTTGACGAGGTCGCTCTTATCGGAAACTACGGCGGGTATCAGGTTGAAATCCTCGATCCCCCGTCGACGCCGCGCCGTCCCTTCTCGCCGAACCTCTATCTCTACCTTCTGTTCGGCGGGCTCGGCGGGATCTCGCTCGGTGTCGCCCTGGCATTTGCCCTGGACGTCAATGATAAGACATTCCGCTCACCGGGTGAAATCGAACGGGCGCTCGGCGTACCGATCCTTGCCCAGTTCCCCGGTTTTGCCAAACCGGTCAAGGTCGCCAGGACCAAGAAGGACGCTTCGCTTCGCGGGGTACCGGTTCAGAAACTGATCACCTACCATATGCCGAATTCAACACAGTGTGAGGTCTTCAGTGGTCTGAGAACCAAGCTCTTCCTTAACCCGAGTGAGCAGAACATTCAGGTTCTCCAGGGGACGAGCCCGCACCCGGGGGACGGGAAGACGATGTTCATCTGCAACATGGCGATTAAGACGGCTGATGCCGACAAAAAAGTCCTCCTGATTGACGGCGACATCCGCAAGCCGGACGTTCACAAATGGTTCAACCTCGAAAACAAGGCGGGTTTTTCCGACCTTCTGGCCGGCAGTAAGACCTACGAAGAGATCATTCAGCCGACAGCGGTCAAAAACCTGACCGTCATCAGTGCCGGAATCAAACGGAAGAATCCCGCCGAACTTCTTTCCGGCCCGGTACTCGAAGAATTCATCACCAGGATGCGCGGTCTGTACGACGTCATCCTGATCGACTCCTCGCCGGTCCTCTACGTGGCAGATCCCTGTATTGTGGCTTCCAAAGTTGACGCGATCATCTATAATATGCGTGTCCGCCGTCACGGCCGGCCCGATGCGATCCAGGGGCTCCGTTCCCTTTTGGAGGTCGGAGCGAACGTCATCGGGTGTACCGTCAACTGCTTTGAGAAGCACCGTTTCTACAACGAATTCGCGGTCGCCGAACAGGGTTACGGTTACGGCGGCGGTTATGGTAGCGGTTACGGCGGCGGTTACGGCGGCGG
>ONWH01000239.1 GCA_900321495.1 uncultured Planctomycetota bacterium | reverse complement strand
CGCCGAAGAGATCGTCGGGCGGGACGATCCCCTGACCCCCAAAAAGCCGAAACGGATCGCCTGGGAAACCGAGCTCGCCGAAGGGCGCACCCTGACCGTCGTCACAACGATCGAGTAGGGACGTTTTTCCGAACCATCCCAAGGAACCTGATCATGCACTCAAACCGTCCCAAGCTCACTTTTATCCTGAGCCTGTTCTTCTGTTTTACGGCCGCCGCGCTGGCCGCCGACGTGCCGGCGGAAGATGCCGACGCAGTCGCCACGCGTTCGGCGGAGCTCGCGGCGGCCGTTCCCGCCGAACCGGTCCCGCTGATCCCCCCGATCACCGACCGTGAAAAGTGGGAGTATTTCGCATCCTGCACCGAGTCGGCCCGAATCGTCGAAAAAGCCGAAAAGTACCTCACCGAACCGATCCCCGAACTCCCCGAAGAGCTCTACAAGGAATATTTCGTCAGCGGAAACCGGACACGCTACCAGAACCGGCGGAAGGTTTGGGTCGATCGCTTTTCAACACTGGCGATGGCCGAACTGATCGAAAACGAAGGGCGTTTCGTTCCCGCGCTCGAAGAGATCATCCGCAGATTCTGCGGGTACCCGAGCTGGCTCCTCCCGGCTCATGACCATATCGCCTCCGTCTACGACGGCAAAGACGAAGGTCCCGACCTGGCTGCCGCCGAGTTCGGCGGCGATCTCGGAATCGCGGTGCAGGCGATGGAACCGGTCCTTTCGCCCGAAGTAACACAAATGGCGCGCGAGAACATCCGCCGCCGCATCCTGGCTCCGGTTCGGAACAAGATCGAAAAGGGCGGCTGTCCCATGATGGACTGGGTCTTCGCCACTCATAACTGGAACCCGGTCTGCTTCTGCGGAACGACGGCGGCGGCCCTTTCGGTCTGCGTGTCCGCCGAAGAGCGCGCGTGGTTCCTTGCCGCGGCCGAACATTTCGTTCCGAAGTATTATTTCAGCGGCATTACCGGCGACGGCTACTGCTCCGAGGGGGTCAGCTACTGGAGCTACGGATTCGGCCATTTCGTCATCCTCGCCGAACTCGCCCATCGCGGCTCGGGCGGCGCGGTCAACCTTTACACACACACGAAAGTCCGCCCGCTCACCGAATTCGCGCTGAAGATGGAAGCCGCGCCCGACCGCTACGCCGCGTTCGCCGACTGTTCCCCTGCCGTCAGACTCGACAAACAGATCTTCGCGCTCCTGAGCCGGCGGCTCGATCTCGGCCTGTCCGAAATCGAGCGGGACTACGGCTATCCCCGCTGCACGGTCAAGACGCTGACCGCCGCGGCGGCGTATTTCTTCCCCCCGTATGACGCCGACGGCGAACTCCCTCCCCTCGCGCCTTCCCCGGACGGGAAATCCGCCGACTTTCTCGCCGAACCGGTCAGCTTTTTCCCCGACGCCGGCGTGGTCATCTGCCGGCCGCCGAAAGGGGACGACTCGCAATTTGCCGCGGTCTTCAAGGGGGGGAACAACGGCGAGTTGCACAATCACAACGACATCGGCACCTTCTGCGTTCTGCGTGGTGGCGTCTGGCTCGTCGTTGATCCGGGCAAGGAGACCTATTCGGCCCGGACCTTCTCGGAACGCCGCTACGAGGGGGAACTCCTCAACTCGTTCGGGCATCCTGTTCCGCGCATCAACGGCACGCTGCAGAAGACCGGCGGCGAGGTCCTGGCCCAGGTTCTCGAATTCGAGCAGACCGAAAAGAGCGTGGTTTACACGCTCGACCTTTCGAGCGCCTATGCCGGTTCCGGCACCGAAAAGGTGGTACGCCGGTTCGAATACACACGCGCCGGCGGGAACGCCCCGAACCGTCTCACCGTGACCGACACGGTCACCTTCGCGCCCGGCGCGGCACGCGCGGCCGATTTTCCGCTCATCACGTTCGAGGACTGGACACCAATCGACGAACGGACGGTCGAAATCACCCCGCGCCCCGCCGCAGACGGGTCGGCCGGTCCCGGAATCCGTGTTACCGTTTCGGCGCGCGGCGAAAACGGCACGCCTGTTCCGGGACGGTTTGCCGAACAAACCGTCGGCAAAGGCGACCGGATGACCCCCCAAAAACCGAAACGGATCGCCTGGGAAACAGAACTCGCCGAAGGACGCACCCTGACCGTCGTCACAACGATCGAGTAGGGCCGTTTTCCAGAACCACCCAAAGGAACCGACCATGCCCTCAAACTTCCCCAAGCTCATTTCTATCCTGACTCTGTTCCTCTGTTCCGCGGCCGCCGCGCTGGCCGCCGATGTGCCGGCGGAAGACGCCGACGCGGTCGCTGTGCGCGCGGCGGAACTGGCGGCGGTCATTCCCGCCGAACCGGTTCGGCTGATTCCCCCGATCACCGACCGCAAAAAGTGGAAGTTTTACGCGTCCTGCGCCGAT
>ONWH01000240.1 GCA_900321495.1 uncultured Planctomycetota bacterium | reverse complement strand
GACGCCATGTTCTCTTTGGAAAGGGACTTGGGCGGGTGAATTGTCGTTTCGCTGAACGCCCGGCCCGGCTCGGCAAACCGCCGGTGGAACAGGACACTGAACATCTCGATCGTCTTCTTTTTGAGCAGATCGTATTCGGAATCCCGGAACATCCATTCGCCGACACGGAAAAGTTTGCCGCGGTAATCGTCCAGGCGGATCCCCGCGCGTTCCGACCCCATCCCCATCACCATGATCCCCAGATCGACCTTCGGCGCCGCCGCCTCGGTTCTTCGGAACAGATCGGTCAGCAGATCGCACTGATAATCGACCCAAAGGCGAACCAGCGGCGTGTCGTTATTCTGTTTCAAGTCGTCGATCAGCTCGTCCCAGCGGGAGGGAGAAAGCCCCGTCTTCTGAATGAACGTCCGGCGGCATTCGGGACAGACGCACCCGCCGATCTCGTCGGGCGAATCTGCGCAGCGGTAATCGTCGTCAAGGAAATGATCGCACACGCCGAACTTCTCGAACGCAAACCGATTCGAATCGACCGTCTCGCGATCGGTCGGCTCGTGACAGGAGATCCCCCACCCTTTTCGGCCGTTATGCCGCTCTTTCGGCTTCCACCCTTCCGGAAATCCGCCGACTTCGAACGGAGTCGGATGACCGAACGGAACCGAGAGAAGATGAGGAATCATTCCGAGTTCACGGGTCATCCGGACCGCCTGATCGAAAACCTCCCACGGAGAGTCAAGGATACCGCGATGAAGAAGAGTCAGCCAGATATGCGTGACGCCGGCATCGCGCCATGCGTAAACCTGCTCGGGATCATTGACCAGCCACGCGGCGCTGGCCGAACGGTGAAAAACGCGTTCGGCGGAATCGATCCGCCGGTATTCGCCGGTTGAAAAGAGGGGGAACGAATTGGGATAGGCGCGAAAATCGATGGCCCGAAGGGGCGCAGTGGCGGCCGCACCGACCGTAAACGCCGCGACTCGAAGAAAATGACGTCGTTTCATGGATCAACCTCTTCAAGTGAGTGGGTGAAAGTCTCATTCAAGCTCTTCCCATCATACCAAAGAGAAGATGTAAAGGCAAACTTCCAAACAACCCTTCCGGCCGCTTCCTCTTTGGAAATGAAATCAAAAAATCATGAGAATTCGAGTAATTCCGAAATCCGGTCTTGACCGATAAGGAAACCGTTATATAATCCCTACTAATCCTATGGGATTTCAGAAAAACTGTCAGGTCCAAATGACGTTCCGGGGAAGGACTGTCACAGCGGGGACTCAAAAAACCGAATAAGGTGAAAGTTCGCGCCCTTTGAAAAGGAAAGGAGATCACGATGGAAAAGAAAGAGAAATGGAGTGTTCTGCTGATTGCCGCGTTGACGGCTGTTTTCCTTACCTCATGTTCCACCCCCACAAAACAGCAGAAGAGTGTCAAGATTGCCTACCTGCCGATTACCCATGCCCTGGCGGTCTTTGAAGAGGCCGAAGAACTCGCCGCGGAAGACGGACTCAAAATTGAGTTGGTCAAGTACGGGTCCTGGCCGGAACTTCTCGACGCGCTTAACGCCGGTCGCGTCGACGGCGCATCGGTTCTGATCGAACTGGCCATGAAATCGAAACAGGAAGGGATCGGAATCAAGGCGGTAGCGCTCGGACACCGGGACGGAAATGTCGTCGTTGTTTCGAACGATATTCAATCGGCCGCGGACCTCAAAGGGAAGACTTTCGCAATTCCCCACCGGCAGTCATCGCACAACATTCTGCTGAACGATACGCTGGCCACCGCAGGGCTGACGGTCAGTGATGTCAGCGTCACCGAACTTCCCCCGCCCGAAATGCCCTCGGCACTCGCCAGCAGGCAGATCGACGGCTACTGCGTTGCCGAACCGTTCGGTGCGATGGGGGTCGCGCTCGGTGTGGGAAAGGTTCTTTTCGATTCGAAGGAACTCTGGCAGGACTCCCTCTGCTGCGGTCTGGTCCTGACCGACAAATTCATCGCCGAAGAGCCGGAAAATGCCCGAGAACTGGTTAGCCGTTACAAGGCCGCCGGCAATGCCCTGAACAAAGAAAAAGCGGTGGAAATCGCCAAAAAGTACTTGAACCAAAAAGAGGGCGTTCTCGATATATCTCTCCAGTGGATATCGTTCAACAACCTCGATATCACCGAAGATACCTACAACGCGTTGGTCGAACGGGTGAAGAAGTACGGACTTTCCGAAAACCCGCCTGGCTACGCCGACTTTGTGAAGAACGATCTCTAAAAAGGAGACGCCGATGATCAAAAGGCTACGTCCGGTCAAAAACTGCGTCATATCCGTCGCGCTGGTGATTCTCGTCTGGCAGGTTCTCTTCCAGGTGAGCCGCTACGACGCGGCACTTTTCCCTTCGCCGAAAATGGCGTTCTTCGCTCTGGTCGAAATGGTCAGAAGCGGGGAATTGCTGCAGCATATCAAAACGAGCATGATTCGGTTCGCCGCGGGATACTTAAGCGCAGTTCTGATCGCGGTCGTCTTGGGACTGATCCTCGGAAGACTTCCGAAACTCTTCCAGTACATCAATCCGGCGGTTCAGCTCCTGCGCCCGATTTCGCCGACCGCATGGATGCCGTTTATCGTTTTGCTTTTCGGAATCGGCGATGTTCCGGCGATCGCGATCATCTTCATCGCCGCTTTCTTCCCGGTTCTTCTGTCGACCGTCGCGGCGGTCAGCAACATCGACCCGATCTATCTCAAGGTCTCGAAAAATTACGGGATCACCCAGCCGGCGCTCACCTGGAAAGTCATCTTTCCGGCGGCGTTCCCGCAGATTGCCAACGGGATTCATCTGGCGCTCGGGACCGCCTGGATTTTCCTCGTCGCCGGCGAGATGGTCGGCGCACAGTCAGGACTCGGCTACGCCATCATCGACGCGCGAAACAACATTCGCGCCGACATTCTCCTGGCGACGATTCTGGTGATCGGCGTAATCGGAATTCTCCTCGACGGTCTGCTGCGGCTGATCGAAAAACAGGTCCTTAAGAGCTGGGGAGGTGAAGACTGATGTACATTGAAGTTAAAGGCGCCTCGAAAAAATACAAACAGGGAGGAAAAGACGTCGTCGTGCTCGACAGCGTCTCTCTCGACATTGAAAAAGGGGAATTTGTCTGTCTCCTGGGGCCTTCCGGCTGCGGCAAGAGCACACTTTTGAATGTTCTCGCCGGATTTGAGAGGCTCGAAAGCGGAAGCGTCGCGATCGAGGGCGCCGCCGTCACGGCACCCTCCCCCAAACGGATCACCATTTTTCAGAATTATGGTCTCCTCCCCTGGCGGTCCGTGCTGAAGAACGTCCAGCTTGGCCTGGAACCGCAAAAACTCGACAGAGCCGAAAAGATCCGCATCGCGCAAAAGTACATTGACCTGGTCGGACTGACAGGGCTCGAAAAACAGCATCCCCGCCAACTCTCCGGCGGCCAGCAGCAGCGTGTCTCAATCGCCCGCGGCCTGGCCGTCGATCCGGAGGTCATCTTTATGGACGAACCCTTCGGCGCGTTGGACGCGATCACGCGAATGAAACTGCAAGACGACATTCTGAAAATCTCCCGCGAAGAGAAAAAAACGATCGTCTTTGTTACCCACGATATTGAGGAAGCCGTCTTTTTGGCCGATCGGATCGTCGTGATGATGGCCAATCCGGGACGGATCAAGAGTATCGTCAAAGTCCCGCTGGGGGACCACCGCGACCGAACAAGCGAAGATTTTCTCTACGTCCGTGACAAAATCTTCGAACTCTTTAACCTGAAAGCCGACTCGTATATCGAGTACTACATTTGATTTCGGGAGACGAAGCATTGACTGGCCAAAACGAGCATCATCCGCACTGTCACGAAGGTCCCGCCCATATTCATTCGCACCGCAACATCATCGGATTCGACGAACACGGAATCCCCACAGTCATTTTGAAATCGAGCCATGACGCGGGAAAGGACGAAGACCCCCAGGCGTTTATCAAAGATTACAACGAGGCGGTCGCGCGATACCGAAAGACTTTCCCCGCAAAACAGGATGTCATTGACCGGACTCCCGATCCGGCGGTACGCGACCTGATCCTGCGTGCCGAACAGCTCGGAATCGAAACCCCGTTCGACCGCTTCGATCGCCAGAAGCCGCAATGTTCATTCGGTCTGGCGGGAATATGCTGCCGTATCTGCAATATGGGACCCTGCCGCGTCACCGCCAAAGCGCCCCGCGGGGTCTGCGGGGCCGACGCCGACCTGATCGTGGCGCGGAACCTGTTGCGCGCCGCGGCCGCCGGCGCCGCCCAGCATGGAATGCACGCGCGCGAGGTTATGCTCGCGCTCAAGTGGGCCGCCGAGGGGAAACTCAACGTCCCGATCCTGGGGGAGCAGAAGATCCGTTCGACCGCCGAAGCGTTCGGAATCCCGCAAAAGGACCGCCCGCTCAACGACGTGGCGAAAGACCTGGCCGATACCCTTTTAGAAGATCTGAGCCGAACTGTTCCCGCCGAATACAAAACGATTGCCGCCTGCGCCCCTCCCGAAAGGCGGGAAAAGTGGAAGGAACTTGACATTCTCCCGATCAGCGCCTATCACGAGGTCTTCGAAGCCTATCACAAATCGGGGTGCGGAACCGACGGTGACTGGCGGTCGGTAATGCAGCAGTTTCTCCGCTGCGGCCTGGCGTTCACATTCTCGGGTGTCGTCGGCGCGTCGCTGGCAACCGATTCCCTTTTCGGCGTCGGTGACCGCGTGACCTCAAAGGTCAATATCGGCGCGCTCAAAAAGGGATATGTTAATATCGCCGTTCACGGTCACCTTCCCCTTCTGGTCAGCCGGATCGTTGAGGCGGGAAAGCGGAACGACCTGATCGCTCTGGCCAGCGAGGCGGGTGCCGAGGGAATCCGCTTCTACGGAATCTGCTGCAGCGGTCTTTCGGCAATGTACCGCTATGCCGGAGTCATTCCCCTTTCGAACGCCGTTTCGGCGGAGCTGGTTCTCGGAACCGGCGCGCTCGACCTGTGGGTCGCCGACGTTCAGGACGTTTTCCCCTCGATTATGGAGGTGGCAAGCTGTTTTAAAACGACGGTTGTCACTACGAGCGAATCAGCCCGGCTTCCGGGCGCCGAGCGGTTTGAGTACGATCACCATCACGCCAACATTGAGCAGACCGACAAACTGGCCGAAGCGATCGTCCGCCGCGCCGTCGAAAGCTTCAAGGCGCGGCGTGGCGTTCCCGTCCATATCCCCTCTTTTGAGGTCGAAGCCGAAGTCGGCTTTTCCGTCGAATATATCCATCGGCGATTCGGCGGGATGCGGCCGTTGGCCGAAGCGATCCGCGACGGCCGCATTCTGGGCGTGGTAAACATGGTCGGGTGCAATAATACCAAGGTCGTTTACGAAAAATGTATCGTCGATGTCGCCGACGTTCTCTTAAGGAACAACGTCCTTATCATGTCGAACGGGTGCGCATCGTTCCCCTTGATGAAACTCGGCTATTGTGCCGTTTCGGGAAAGGAAAAGGCGGGCGACTCACTCCGCGCCTTCCTCGAACCGGACCTTCCGCCAGTCTGGCACGTGGGGGAATGTATCGACAACACCCGCTCTTCCGGCATTTTCGCGGGAATCGCCGGTGCGTTGGGGAAAAAAATCTATGAGATGCCGTTCGCCTTCTCTTCCCCGGAATGGGGAAACGAAAAAGGGATCGACGCCGCGCTCGGGTTCCGTCTCAACGGGATCAGCTCCTATCATTGCGTGGAAGCGCAGATTCACGGCTCGAAAAACGTTATCGAATTCTTAAAGCACGGCACCCTCGAAACCCTTGGCTCGGCAATGTACGTTGATATCGACCCGGTCAAACTGGGCGAAAAGATTGTTGCCGACATGAAAACAAAACGCGAAGCGCTGGGGTGGAACTCCTGAAAACGGCGACTTCGGATTTAAGAGCCGCCAAGCCCCAAGAAGCTGAAAATTTTTCTTTTTTTGGAAAAATTCCCATTGACAGGTTTTTTGCCGATGCTATAATTCACACCAATCCGATAGGATTACAAGAAATTAAACAGCCTGTCCTCCGTATCAGAAAGACCGAGGTGACGCCAAATTCAGTTAGCCGCTTTGAATAACTTTACTGTTCGCATGAAGAAAGGCGCATACAGCCGCCCCGGAGCCGTTTATCGAAAAGGAGAGTGTCAATGAGCAATTTGAAATTTGAAACCCTGCAGATTCACGTTGGACAAGAACAAGCCGATCCCGCAACCGACGCGCGGGCGGTTCCCATCTACCAGACCACATCTTACGTCTTTCACAACTCGCAGCACGCGGCGGCCCGTTTCGGCCTGGCCGATCCCGGCAATATTTACGGCCGTCTGACCAACTCGACCCAGGAAGTCCTTGAAAAGCGGATCGCCGCTCTCGAAGGAGGCGTGGCGGCGCTGGCGGTCGCCTCGGGCGCTGCGGCAATCACTTATACCATTCAGGCGCTCGCAGGCAAGGGTGAACATATCGTCGCGCAGAACACCATCTACGGCGGGACGTTCAACCTTCTGGCCCACACTCTGCCGATTTACGGGATCGACTCTTCCCTCGTCGACATTCACAACCTCGACGAAGTCCGCGCGGCGATCCGTCCCGAGACCAAGGCGATCTTCATCGAAACGCTCGGGAATCCGACAAGCGACATTCCCGACATTGAGGCGCTCGCCCGGATTGCGCACGAACACAACATCCCCCTGGTGATTGACAACACGTTCGGCACCCCCTACCTCGTCCGCGCCATTGAATACGGCGCCGACATCGTCGTCCATTCGGCGACGAAGTTCATCGGCGGACACGGCACCACACTCGGCGGGCTGATCGTCGATTCCGGCAACTTCAAATGGACCGCCGACCGGTATCCGAACATCGCGGCGCCGAACCCGAGCTATCACGGCATTTCGTTCGCCGACGCGGTCGGGCCGGCGGCGTTCGTCACCTATATCCGCGCGATCCTCCTGCGCGACACCGGAGCGGCCATCTCGCCGTTTAACGCCTTCCTCCTTCTGCAGGGGATCGAAACCCTCTCGCTTCGCCTCGACCGCCATGCCGAAAATACCAAAAAGGTCGTCGAGTACCTTGCGGCGCACCCGCAGGTCGAGAAGGTCTATCACCCCTCACTTCCCGACCATCCGCAACACAATCTTTACAAAAAGTATTTCCCCAACGGCGGCGGGTCGATCTTCACCTTCGACGTGAAGGGGGGGAAGGAAGAAGCATGGAAGTTCATCGATGCGCTGAAAATCTTCTCTTTGCTGGCAAATGTTGCCGATGTAAAATCACTGGTGATTCATCCGGCGACGACCACCCATTCGCAGCTTTCCGAACAGGAGCTCGAAGAACAGAATATTCACCCGAACACGATTCGTCTTTCGATTGGCACCGAACATATTGATGACATCATTGCCGATCTTGAAAACGGCTTTGCGGCAATTCGCTGAAAGGAGAAAACAATGTCTAACGTGTACAAAGGAACACTCGGTCTTATCGGGAACACCCCGTTGGTGGAAATCGCGAACGTCGAGCGGGACCTCGGTCTCGAAGCGACCCTGATCGTGAAGCTCGAGTACTTCAATCCCGCCGGCAGCGTGAAAGACCGTATTGCCAAGGCGATGATTGAAAAGGCCGAAGAGGACGGCCAGCTCAAGCCCGGCTCGGTCATCATCGAGCCGACCTCCGGAAACACGGGGATCGGGCTTGCCTCAATCGCTGCGGCCAAAGGTTACCGCATCATCCTGACCATGCCCGAAACGATGAGCGTCGAGCGGCGGAACATCTTAAAGGCGTACGGCGCGGAGATCGTCCTGACCGAGGGCGCCAAGGGGATGAAAGGGGCGATCGAAAAGGCGGACGAACTCGCCAAAGAGATTCCCGGCGGCTTTATTCCGGGTCAGTTCGTCAATCCCGCGAACCCTGAAATCCACAAAAAGACGACAGGTCCGGAAGTCTGGAACGACACCGACGGGAAGGTCGACATCTTCGTCGCGGGGATCGGCACCGGCGGAACGATCACCGGGGTCGGGAAATATCTGAAAGAGAAAAAGCCGGAAGTGAAGATCATCGCCGTTGAACCGGAATCGTCGCCGGTACTCTCACAGGGGAAAGCCGGTCCGCACAAGATCCAGGGGATCGGCGCGGGATTCGTTCCGAAGGTCCTCGATACCGGCATCTACGACGAAGTCATTGCCGTCGCGAACGACGACGCCTTTGAAGAGGCCCGGCTTCTCGCTAAAAAAGAGGGAATTTCGGTCGGCATCTCCTCCGGCGCCGCGCTCCACGCCGCGATTCTTCTGGCCCGCCGTCCCGAAAACAAGGGAAAAGTGATCGTCGCGCTTCTCCCCGACAGCGGCGACCGCTACTATTCGACCCCCCTCTTCACCGAATAGCAAGAGTGGGGTGCCGGAGGCGAAGTGAGAGCTTCGCCTCTTTTTGTAATACTTGACAATTCCGATAGATTATATTAAAATATATCGCGATAAGGAGAAGCTGTTTTTTCTTAAGATAACTAAGGTTAAAGGCCATGATGATATCGACCAAGGGGCGCTACGCGCTTCGTACAATGCTTGATCTTGCCCTCAACGATGAAGGGGAATATATCCCGCTGCGCGATATCGCCGAGCGCCAGGACATCAGCGTCAAATACCTGGAACAGATCGTTTCGGCACTCACCCGCGCGGGATTTGTCCGAAGCGTTCGCGGTACGGGCGGGGGATACCGTCTGGCCAAAAAGCCGGAAGAGTACACCATCGGAATGATCCTCCGGCTGACCGAGGGAAACCTGGCCCCGGTTGCCTGTCTCGAATTCGAGCAGAACAGCTGTCCCCGGGCGGCGAACTGTGTGACACTCGGCATCTGGGAGAAGCTCTATGACGCCATCAATAACGTGGTCGACAACATCACCCTGGCCGACCTCGTTCGAAACGCCAAAACGGGAAAAAGGTAACCCGTCCGCCGGGTACTCCATCCCAAAAAAACGAGTCGGAACGCCATGTTCCGGCTCGTTTTTTTCGTACAAACCAATAAAAAACCCCGCGGTCATCCCGCGGGGCGCTGAGCGGAGAGGACAGGATTTGAACCTGCGGAGCCCTTACGAGCTCACGGGTTTAGCAAACCCGCGCATTCGACCACTCTGCCACCTCTCCAAAACCGACCGATTCGCAAAAAACCGGACGCACGGCGCGCGTCCGATGCCGAACGGTCTGATAAATCATACATTAAAATGCCGGATTGACAAGGGCGGGCTTTTCAGAAATTCGGCTATTTTTGCCCGAGCGTTGTGGAAACGGAGAAAAAAAAGGGTAGAATAAAATACAGGGGCGACACGAAAATGAGGGTGGGGACGTTTCCCTTGATTCATCGATCACAATCCGTGGAGTGTCTTACCGCAGGCACCTCCGTTAAACAGAAGGTCACTTCAATGCTGAAATGGCGATTAGGACTCGGAATTCCTCTTGTTGCCGCGCTTCTTTTGGTCTTTTGGTTCGACGACAAAATGCCGATTCCGGGTCTGGTCCTGATGCCGATCTTCCTGGTAACCCTCTACCCCCTCTGCCGTGAAGTGCTGATCCTCCTCAACGCCGGAGACATCCATCCGCGCCGCTCGACGGTTTATATCGGAACCTACTGGATCGTCATCTGCAGCTGGCTGGCAGGCTACCGGATCCTCCCTCCGAACCACGAGAACAGCTGGGACATCTCGACCACCACCTGTCTTCTGACCCTGCTGGTGATGGCGGGCGGAATCCTGATCGCGTTCGTCGGAGAGATGGCGCGTTTCAAGAAACCGGGCGGGAACACCATCAATCTCAGCGGCGCGATCTTCGCGATCGCCTACATCGGTATGATGAGCAGTTTTATGGTCATGCTCCGCTGCGCCTACGGAATCGGGGCCCTCTTTTCGATGGTTGTTACCACGAAATTCTGCGATATCGGCGCGTTCACCGTCGGAAAACTCTTCGGTCGGCACAAGCTTTCATCGGTCATCAGTCCTCAGAAGACGATCGAAGGGGGAATCGGCGGCCTGATGGCCTCGATCGGCGGCGCGTGGCTGACGATCGGCTTTCTGAACCCGCTCTTCTCCAACTCCGAAGCCGTCACTCCCTGGTGGGGAATCGTCGTTTACGGGGTAATCGTCGGCCTGGCGGGGGCGCTCGGCGATCTGGCCGAATCGCTGATCAAACGGGACGTTCAGAAGAAGGATTCCGGGGAGGGCGTTCCCGGTTTCGGCGGGATCCTTGATATTTTCGACTCGCTCCTACTCGCCGCCCCGGTCGCTTTCGGACTCTGGGCTTTCAAACTCGTTCAGTAGGGCGCCCGACCATTCGGCATCGTCAAACGGAACCGGCTCATCTTTCCACGGTTCCGGCGGGAGGAGAGCTGTCTCCCCGTCCGGAAGTTCGACGCCGGTATATTCCCCGCTATGCTTCGTAAGACTGCCGTTCAGTCCACCGATAATTTCAGGCGAATCGATCAGCATCTGAAGAATGGATGGGGATTCCTCGGAAACGGAAACCGCGCTGCCAAACCGACGGACATTGCTCTTCTGGATCGTCTCGTAGATTCCGTTTCCGAACTTCTTGAGCATCGGAAAAATTACCGCGGCGGCAATCGCCACGCCGCAGACCAGCGCGACAACAAAATCAACAGGCCGAACACTGTTGTTCTTTTTCCCGCCCGATCCCGATCGCGGATGATTCTTCTTTTCGTGAACCGGATCGTTTTTTCTCCCCCGTTTCCAAAGAAAACGAAGCGGACTGAACGCCAAAAGCGTGGCATGACCGATGAAAATCACCGGCTCGACCAAGGCGGCGGAAAGAAGATTCGGTTCGACCGGCCGCTCATTCAAAGAGAGCGTCTCCCCGTGGAACCCGTAGACGCGGCGGGGCGCGAGGTTCTTGAGCGGATCGTCACGCATCCCCTTCCCGTTTTTCGACACGGCCTCACCCTCATCAGAAAGAATCTCCCAGTAGTACTCGTCTTTGAGCTCTTCGCGTATCTCGCCGTTAATCAGAGGGGAACGGAACCGACGCCGACGCGTCTTTTCGGCGTGGGTCCGGGTCCGGGCGAATTCGCGATTGATATCTTCGAGGGATATTTTCGAGTTGACCGCCGAGATCTTTGCGGCGGCAGGCGCGGCAAGCGGTTCGGCGGCGGCAAGCGCTGCGGAGGCGGCTACCGGAACGGCCGGAATTTCGGCCGCCGCGGGAGCGATTTCGGCCGCCGCGGGAGCGATTTCAACACTCCGGGGCGAGATAACTCTCGGAAGTTCGAAGATTTCTCCGAACCGAGAAACCGTTATTGGCGAGATGACCGCTGGCCGTGACGGGACGCGGACCGAAACCGGGGAAATGACAAACGGTTTCTGTGAGTCGGCTGCGGAAACCGGAGCCGGAATCGGCGGGGCGTTCTTCTTTTCAAGCTCGGAGCTGACCGAAACGCGTTTTAGGATAAACGGAGTCGTTTTGTTCGAGGAGCGCTTAAATGCGGGGAATTTCGGAATCAGCCGTTTCTCGGCCGATGAAGGACGCGGCTCGTGATCCTGAACGCCTTTCTCAGCCGAATAGGAACGGAACGGAGAAGGCATCAATGCCGAAGCGGCGGAATCCTCTTCCATATTGCCGATCTCATCCCACAGCCGGTCGCAGGTTCGGCGGGCGAGGTCAGAAGGGGCCGACGGATTCAGCGGACCACGGCCGGACCGCGGAGAACCGCTGTTCCCGCGGGAAGAATCGAACCCGGAAGATGAAAAACGCCGATCGTGATTCACTGAAACAAACCGTCTGGATCGTGAAGACCAAAATGACACGGCGTCGAAACCGGAAGAGTCAGGACAGCGTGTCAGTTTTCAAGGCGCCGCGAACGAACCGAAAGGACAACCGCCAGCCGTTTTTTGGCACCGGCGATCCGGGAAGAAACGGTCTTGAGCGGAATTCCGAGTTCGTCGGCCGCGGCCTGGTAAGACATTCCGTTGAGGCAGACCATTTCGAGAACAGCCCGGTAGTTTTCGGGCAGATGACGGATGGCATCCCGAACCAGCGCGATCTCTTCCTCCCGTTCGATGCTGTCGTACGGACGTGTCTGAGCATCGGGAACCAGTTCGCCGATCGTATCGCTCTCAGTCTCACCCGAGATGGGAGAATCGAGGCTGACCGCCAGATGGCGCTTGTTCATGCGGAGGTAGTCAATCGCCCGGTTCGTCGCGATGCGATAGAGCCAGGGGCGGAAGCGACGGCCTTCCTCGAAGGCGTCCCGCTTTTCGTGAACCAGCATGAAGGCCAGCTGGAACACGTCTTCTGCCGCTTCGCGGTTTCCGACTTTCTTGTAGAGAAAGCGGAAGAGTTCCGTCTCGTAGCGCTGAACGAGGACTTCGAAGAGGTCCCGGTTCTCGGTCATCCGATATTCGAGAAAGAGATCTTCATCGGTCCAGCAAGTATATTGAACACTTGTCTTCTCCATCAGTCCGTTCATCGCCGCCACCTCTTGTGGTCTGCTGGAACTTCGGCAAGCCTCCGTTCCATGGGTTCGATTATACAGAAAACAGCCGGTTCTCTTAAAGGGCAATTTTTTATCTCGCCCGTCTTCGGAAAACCCGTTCCCTTCGACACCGGATACAGATGCAATGGGTGTGCCAAATTCAAAAAATTTCTCCAAATTTAACAATAGGGCATTTGCGCCGAGTCTAACGGCAATCCTGAGTTAAAGAAGAGAACTTTGTGAAACTTTAACGATTGTAAAAAGGTAAAAGAAGAGGTTTCCCCACGCCGCGTCCCGAAAAATTGTAAATAATACAGAATTCTCCCGGGCGCGGAAATGAAAAAAATTCCCATTCCACCCTGACTACGTGCAAAGTCTCCTCCGTTCCCGAAAAATTTCGCCGGTTCCGAATTTCGTTCCGCCCCGTCACGACCGGACTTTTCCCTCCCGCCCTCACCTGTTTTCCACTCCCGCTTCCGCCTGTTGGCATTGACAGGGAACGCTGAAATAGTAAAATAAGGCAGTTACGGTCTGCTTTAATCCCTTTCCCGTGCGTTGGGCGGGGGATATGTTTAGAAAGCGGATTCACCTTTAGCAAAGAGGAGTGTGAAAATGCCCAGAATCGTCGTCCTTGACAACCTGTCCGAAGACGGACTGAACATGATGAAAGAAGCCGGAATCGAATACGAAGTCCGAACCGGCCTCAAGGGGGAGGACCTTCGTCAGACCCTCAACGAATTCGATGCGGCCATCTGCCGCAGCGGCGTAAAGATCACTCCCGAATCGCTTGAAGGGAACACCCGTCTCAAGGCGATCGCACGCGCCGGGGTCGGCGTCGACAACATCGACCTCAAAGCCGCGACCCGTCACGGGATCATCGTCATGAACACTCCCGGCGGGAACACCAACTCGACCGCCGAACAGACCTTCGCTCTGATGCTCGCCCTGAGCCGCAATACCGCTCCGGCGTACCAGTCGCTGATCGAAGGACGCTGGGACCGCAAGAAATTCACCGGCCACCAGCTCTTCGGCAAGACCCTGGGGATCATCGGGATGGGGCGTATCGGTCAGACGGTCGCCAAATTCGCTGCGGCGTTCGGAATGAACATCGTCGCATACGATCCGTTCCTCGCCAAGTCGCGCGCCGCCGAACTCGGAATTACCGT
Source organism: uncultured Planctomycetota bacterium (assembly GCA_900321495.1). Taxonomy (GTDB): domain Bacteria; phylum Planctomycetota; class Planctomycetia; order Pirellulales; family Thermoguttaceae; genus RUG695. The sequence continues at coordinate 8,813 of ONWH01000240.1, read as the reverse complement.
CTACGAAACCGTCGACGAAATCCTCCCGCTGGTCGACTACCTGACGGTTCACACCCCGCTGAACGACCAGACCCGCAATCTGATCGACGCGCCCCAGATTGCCAAGATGAAAGACGGCGTCTGCCTGATCAACTGCGCCCGCGGCGGGATCTACAACATGGACGCGTTGGTCGAAGGGCTCAAAAGCGGCAAACTTGGCGGAGTCGCGCTGGACGTCTATCCTTCCGAGCCCTGCACCGATTCCCCCCTCTTCGGAATGCCGCACGTCGTTTGTACTCCACACCTGGGCGCCAGCACCGAGGAAGCGCAGACGAACGTCGCACTGGAAGCGGTCCAGCTGATCATCGACTACCTCTCGAAGGGGGTGATCAAACAAGCGGTGAATTTCTCGGCGCTTGATCCGGAAACCCTCAACGATCTGCGCAGCGCACTCGACCTGGCATACCGTCTCGGTCTCCTGGCAGGCGGCACGGTCGCCGGCGGAGTCGATTCGGTAACCCTCAAATACAAGGGCGAAATCAGCCGAAAGAACACCAAGCTGATCACCAGCTCCTTCTGCGCCGGCCTGCTGACCGCCATGAAGGGCGAAGAGTTCGGGATCGTCAGCGCCATCCCGATGATGGAAGAGACCGGAATCAAGGTTGCCGAAGAGAGCAGCAGCGAATCGGGCGATTTCAGCTCGCTCATTTCCGTTGACCTGAACACCGGCAAAGGCACCGCCTCGTTCGGCGGCGCGATCTTCGGCAACGCGATGCCCCGCCTGGTGCTGAAAGACGGTCTCCGCCTGGAAGGCTTCATTGACGGGCACCTCCTCTTCATCGGCCACAAAGACGTCCCCGGCGTCATCGGCGCAATCGGCAACATCCTGGCCAAGGAGAACATCAATATCGCTCACCTGTCGGTCGGCCGCCATGCCGACACCAAAGGGGAAGACGCCCTGGCGATCCTTTCGCTCGACTCGGTTCCGAACCCGGCGGCAATCGACCAGATCAAGAAGCTCGACAACATCCTGAAAGTTCAGGCGGTCGATCTTCCCGAAAAGGGCGAGTATCCCGCCTGGATGGCTTAAAAGCCTGCCTCTTAACAGGGGAAAGAATGGGCAGAGAGAGGGCGTTTCCTTCTCTCTGCCTTTTTTACGGATACCTATGTCCGAATGAAAAGTTCTCAGAAATCCTCCTCGCTCTATTCCGCCTGACTCCCTCTCTGCGGGTTGAATTTCGATCGTCGTGAAGATAAAATAGGCAGTGCAAGTAACGCAAGAGTCCTCACCGGGTGCCTTCCTTCCCCTGAACGGCGCCCTTCCCCCTGTTTTTTACCGACCGGATGGTTTTTATGACGCAATCACGTTTATGTTGTCTCGGCTTTCTCCTTCTCTTCCTCGCCGCTCCCCTCTTCTCGGCCGAAGGGGTCGTTCCGCCCGACGAGGCAAAAATCGCCGCGGTACGGTCCGGCCAGCTCACCGAGGCGAAAGTCTCGTGGTGGGGATTCGATCCCGAAGACTCGACGAAACAGTTTCAGGCGGCGCTCGACAGCGGCGTCAGGAAACTGACGGTTGACCGGATGTCCTCCGATTGGGTCACCAAGGAGCTCTATCTCCGTAGCAATACAGAAATTTTCTTCGAGGAAGGAGTACGCATCGTCGCCAAACGGGGCGAATTCAAGAGCAAGGGCGCGTGCCTGTGGACTCTCAGCGACGTCGAAAACATCTCCATCCACGGCAACGGCGGCGCGCTGAAAATGTGGAAAGAGGACTACCTCGATCCCGAGAAATACATTTTGGCGGAATGGCGGCATGCTATTTCGCTCCAGTATGCCCGGAACATCCTGATCGAGGACCTCTCGCTTATCGAGTCGGGCGGGGACGGCATCTACGTCGGCGCCGGCTATCAGGGGCCCTGTAAAGACATCACCCTTCGGAAGATCACCTCCGACGGAAACAACCGCCAGGGGATCAGTGTGATCAGCGCCGACGGGCTCCTGATCGAAAACTCCGTTTTCAGGAACACCGGCGGAACAATGCCGATGGCAGGTATCGACTTTGAGCCGAACTCCCCGAAAGAGGTCCTCAAGCGGATCGTTCTGCGCAACTGCCTTTTCGAAAACAACCGGACCGACGGAATTTGCTTCTATCTGGTTCAGTTCGACGAAAACACCGAGCCGATCGACGTTCTCATCGAAAACTGCATCACGAAGAACAACGGAGGCAACGGATTCGCCTTCACCTTCAAGTCAAACGGCGACGAGTCCCAGACAAAGGGAAAGGCCGTTGTGAAGAACTGCCGGTTCGAAGGGGACAGGATCGGAATGCTGATTCAGTCGAAAACGGTCCGGGGCTGCGACCTGATCTTCGACAACGTCACGATGGTCAACCCGTCGAACGCGCCTGTTGAGGAGGGAAAGCCGCGTCCCGCCCCGATTCAGATCTACTCCGGCGGACTCGATACATCCCCTGTCGGGAAGATCGAATTCAACCGTTTTGAAATCGTTGATCCGATCGACCGCGAAAGTCTCGTCTACCTCGACGGCTCGCAGATCGGGATCGGGATCACCGATGTGACCGGAGCGATCACGGTCCGCCGCACGGAGCAGGGTCCGGTCGAAAAGACGATCGGACTGAACAACGAATACCTCGCCGAACGGTTCCCCTCGCTCAACCCGAAACAGATCAAGCCGGTCAAAACCGAACCGAACGCTTTTATCACCTACAACGCGCTGCACAACAACGAATTCCCCTATGCCGCCGATGCGCCGGGAATCCGTCTGCGGAACCAGGGAGATTTCCGTTTCTATGTCGAAAAGGGAGAGACGATCAAATTCCGCCTGAAAGAGTACCCTTACGGCGACTGCGCGCGCGACAAGATCATTCCGAAACTGACGTCTCCGAGCGGAAAAGAAACGGAACTGCAGCCGTGTGACTTCCTCGGTGAAAAAGACTACGAAATTCCCGTCGACGAGACGGGTGTCTACAAGCTCTATATCTGGGTCAACCCGCACAATGCCGTCTTTTCGGACTGCAACGTCCCGTTCGTCTACTGGGCAGAACCTTACGGAATGATCATTCAGAATCCGGGAACCTTCTACTTCTACGTGCCGGAACAGACCCCGGTCTTCGGAATCAAGTTCGACACCTGTCCCGCCGAACCGTTCGCTTTTTCGGTCTTCGGTCCGGACGGCGAGCGTGCCGGGGGGATGGACTATATCGACTCCCCAATAATCTGGTCCCCCGACGGCGCCCCGAAGTCAGGAATCTGGAAACTGGTCATCGAGGATACCGAAAAGCGCGCGCTCGACGACATCTGTTTCAGCTTCCTGGGGATTCCCTCCTTCCTTGCCACACAGAAAGGGGCCGTGTTTGTAAAGAAGCCGTAACCGGCGGCGGCCGCAAAACGAACGCGCGCTCTTTTCCCCTCCGGCGGAAGAGAGCGCGCGTTTTTTATACAGACATTTCAGACGAACAGGCTTCAGTCGCGCGATGCCAGACCCGCCGCAAGATTGTCGAGCATCTGCCGGGCAATTTCGGACTCGAGATTTTTCCTCGCCGTATTGAAGACGGCCCCCTCGGCCTCTTCCCGCGTGACTTTCCAGAACGGAAGTTTCGGCGGAGAAATCTCAAGTTGAACATTGTCGCCGCCGAGCAGGTTCGGCGTCTCGATACGCGGACCGTCTTCCCCGCCGCGGTTAAGGAGATCTGCCACACAGATTGCGCCGGAAAGATCGGCGAGAAGATTTTCCGACATTTTCCAAACCGGCGAGATCTCTTTTACCCCGTCCGGTGCCGAAAGAATGAACTCCCCGAGCGGAGAGCCGTCTGCTGCGATGAACGATCTGTTGATTGCGGCGAATATCTCTTTCCCCATCCCGCCCGTCTGTGACAGCGCGGAAACCGAAATCACACGGAAAAGGGGAGCGCGGCACCAGACAAACGACTCCGCAATCGCAACGTTGCACCGCCGCGAGAGAGATGCGGTCCCCCGGTTCTTTCTATCGCATTGCACAAAAGGACCGTCGATCAGAAAGATTCCCTGCCGCGCGTCGAGCTCCAGGGAAAGAAACGCCGGTGTCACCAGGAACGCGGCTTCTCCCTGATACACGCCGCGCGAAATCAGAAGCTCCCCCTCGGCCGGTGCGGAGGACTCGGCCCCCTCTCCACCAGAACTGACTGCGGCGGCGGGCGTGCCGGCCGCCGCGGGGATCAGCCGGAAAAACGCGGTGTTCGGATGGAACGTGTTCCCCGTTTCATCGCAGTTTTTAATCACTATCCTGACATCGTCGAACCGGAGCGCCGAACGGCTGTCGAACTGAAACAGCGTCCAGGAATCGGAGATAATGTTCTGATCGGCAACATCAAGATAAAGCGAAAGCCCGGCCAGCACCAGGCGCGCATTGCGCAGCGCGAACAGGGAAACATCCCCCTCTTCCGACGCGCTCCCCGGTTTGAAGACAAGCCGGGGCGAATAGCCGGGCGCGGGAACCAGCCGGAGCGCGCAGTCCGAAAGATCCAGGCGCGAAACGTCCATATCCCCGTCAAACGCCAGGCGAACGGTCACCTCATGCCGCTGCGGCGGCGGAACCGACCGATTCCAGGCGCTAAAGCTGGCAACCGCCTCGTCGAGCGAGGCGAAACAGCCGTCCTTTTTCCCTTTCCGATCGACGACGGGATCGACCCCTTCGCGGAGCGGGGAACTTCCTTCGGCATAATTCCTCGCGCCGGAGTCCTCCGCCGGCAGGATCGACGCCCAACCGCCGCTGGCTCCATCAGAAAGGGGATCGACCGTCGTCTCGAGAAGTCTTATCCCTTCCGGCGAAAGGTCCGCCGTCTCGGCCGTATTCAGAATATCGCCAGAAGCGACCGGCGTGATCCCGATCCCCCCGTATTCGCGGGAAGGGAATTTGAGCGACACGGTGGATTCTTCGGAACGGTTCACCGCACCGAGTGCCCGATCGGATGAGTGGCGCCTCATGCCCAGAAAATAGGGAGAAAGGGTTCCGGTATAGACATCTTCGGGAACGTCATTTTGTTTCGATGCCGCGGCAGGTCTGGCAAGGAACGGATCATCCGCCATTCGATGACGCAGATCGGCCAGAAAGTCATTCCTCTGCCGTTCCCCGTAAAACCAGACCGCTCCCCCCGCCGCGGCCAGCAGCAGCACGGCACAGATCCAGGGGAGATTGTAGGAAAGCGTCCCGCGGAAACTCCCCCGGCCGTCTTCAGCGGACTTCTCCATGGCGGGAGTGAGTTCCGCCGCGACCAGACCGCCGTCGGGCTGGAAAAGCCCCAGCTGTTCGCCGACGATCCGCAGGTCGGCGATGAGCTCTTCGGGGGTCTGGTAACGGTCGTTCGGATCCTTCTGCATCATCTTGCGGAGGATCAGCGCGACGCTCTCCGGAACTGTCGGAACCTGCTGACGGATATCGGGAACCTCCTGCCGCTGATGGAGGATCAGTTTCTGAACCCCTTTCCCGTCCGAATAGGGAGGACGTCCCGAAAGCATGAAGAAGAAGGTACACCCGAGCGAATAGAGATCGCTGCGCACATCGACATCGCGCGGGTTATATGCCTGTTCGGGAGACATATAGTCGAACGTCCCGAGCGTGATCCCGCTGACCGTCAGGTCCTCTTCGGGATTATCGGAATGGAGTGCCCTCGCCAGCCCCATATCGATCAGTTTCGCCTTTTGTTGCGGTGTGATGATAATATTCGACGGCTTCACATCGCGGTGAGTTACACCATTGCCGGCGGCGTGCGCCAGCGCATCGGCAATCTGCAGAAGAAAAATCACCGCGTTTTCGAGCGAAAGGACGCCATGTTCGTCGACGTATTTGCGCAGATTCTCCCCCTGCACAAACTCGAATGCGATGTAAGGAATCCCCTTCTCTTGCCCGTAATAGTAGACCTGAGCGATATGATCGTGACTCAGGCGCGCCGCCAACCGTGCCTCGTGCAGGAACCGGGAGACGGTCGCCTCGTCCTGCGCCTGATGATAATGGAGGATCTTGACCGCGACCGGCCGATCCAGCACGGTGTCATGCGCCTCGTAGACGCGCCCCATCCCCCCCTGGCCGAGGAAACGCGTAATCTCGAAATGTCCGAGCATATCGCCGACATGAAACGACTCGACCGGAATCGGCGGACGTGACGCGGGAACCCGATCGGTCTCGGGAAGTTCCGCAGACTCGTTCAGCGTGATATTCAGAGGAGGGTCGGCCGCGGAGTCCGGTTCGGCGATCTCCGTTGTCGGCAGCGACGTGCCGACCTCGGTGCTGTTCACGACAAAAAGAGCCTGATCGGTCTCCGCGGCAACGACCAGCTCCGACGGAGACGCACTTTTTGTTTCGGCGTTCTCACCGGTATCGGCGGGGAGTCCCGCCGTCGAACCCGGGTCACCCGGCAGCTCATCGGTCGGCGGAAGGTCCACGGCGCCGTTCTCAGCAGAGGTACTCTCGTCCATGGCGGGTCAGCAAGGGGTTATTCGGCCGCGCGGCATTTCACGACTACTTTAAAAATCTGCTCCGGCGTTTCAGGACAGATGCCGGAAGTGTGCACTTCGCCGGGCGCGAAGATCGTCAGTTCTTTCGAACGAACGGTGATTTTGGTGGGGAAATCACTCCCGTCGACCCAGAACGGCATCGCCGCCGGCTCGTAAAGGGCGTAATCCTCTTCTTTGTTGTAGGGCGTCTTCACGGGAAGCCCGGCGCTGTAGGGGATGCAGGCCTGCATTTCCTGCCCGCGGATTACGCACTGAACGTCGTAATAGCGTTTATGCGACTCGGAAATCTCCTCCCCGGCAACGTGCGTTTCATATTCCATCACGTTGGCAAAAACGCGGTCGCCGTCGATCTTCGTCGTGCCGAGAGGCAGATTATCCAGATCGGTTTCCTTCAGGAATCTGATCCCTTCGCGAACCGAATCGGGGAAGTTGGCCAGTTCCGGAGAATCAGGCGTCAAATCGGCCAATTTCATAAAAAAGATCGGTTTCTTCACTTCGTCACCCCCTTCGGTCCGGAAACAGACCGTCATCAGACATACCGCCGTCAACAGGATCAGGATGAACTTTCTCATCAAAAACCCCTTGTGAAATGAAAAATCGCATATTCCTTCAGGAACCTCAACCACCCCAAAAACCACCACTAAATATATTATAACCACAAAAAAAGAAAAGGGCACGACTTTTTACAAAATATTAAAAAGGGGTAAAATGGGGAGAACGAACCGGCGTCGCATCAGAAATTTGAAAAGCTTTCTTTTCTATTTGAAAGATAGTATAATTGAACACAGGCGGAGACTTTCTCCCTGCCCGCATACCGTTCCGATGCCGCCTCGGAAGGCGCCGCTTTCACCCTCGTTCGCGTTGATATCCGAATCGACGCCGTACCTCTCCCCGGAAACGATGAAACAAACAATAATTCTCCCATGTTGTGCCATCCTGGCGTTCTTTCTTGTTTTCAACGCGGTTCGAGCGAAAGCCGAAAACTCGGCGGCTTCCGAAGAGGCGGTCGTCTACTTCACTTCCGACATCTCGGCCGAGGGGCTTGTCCGCGTCTACGAAAAGCTTGTCTGGCAGCCGCAGGGCGACGTTGCGATAAAAATCTCTACCGGCGAACCGCCGGCGAGCAACTATCTCCATCCGGAACTCCTCGGCGATCTGGTGAAGAAGTTAAACGGCACGATCGTCGAATGCAATACGGCCTACGGAGGGTCCCGGAGCGAGTCGGCTATGCACCGTCAGGTGGCTAAAGACCACGGGTATACCAAGATTGCCAAATTTGACCTTCTCGACGAGGAAGGCGAAATGCTGATTCCGATCAATCTGCCGGCCGGGGTTACCCCCCACTTCAAATACGACGTGGTCGGAAGTCATTTCGCCAACTACGGCTGTTATCTTGTCATCTCCCACTTCAAGGGACATCAAATGGCGGGTTACGGAGGTGCGATTAAAAACATCTCGATCGGACTCGGTTCTCCAAAAGGGAAATGTCTCATTCACACCGGCGGTAAGAGCGACAAGAGCATCTGGAACGGTGACCAGACCGATTTCACCGAAAGCATGGCCGAAACCGGAAAAGCCGTTTCGGATTATCTGGGCGGCGGCGAGCGGATCACCTATATCAACGTGATGAACCGTCTGTCGATTGACTGTGACTGCAACGGCAACCCTGCGGAACCGGACATTCACGATATCGGGATTCTTTCGAGCAACGATCCGGTCGCGCTCGACCAGGCGTGTCTCGATCTGGTCTATCGGGCCGAGGGAAATGCCTCGTTGGTACGTCGAATCGAAGAGCGGAACGGAATCCACACCGTCGAACATGCCGAAAAGATCGGGCTTGGCCGTCGTGCCTACCGGTTGGTCAGCATCGATGAATGATCTCCTCGGCATCGTTCAGCGCGAGTTCGTCTATCTACGCTATTTTTTTGAGATCCAGTTACGTCAGATTTTCTGGTACTGGATCCTCGGGATGGCGGTTGGCTCGCTCGTTTCCGTCTTCGCCAAAACGAAGATTCATGCCCTTTTCGCCCAAATGGCGTCGGCGCGCTGGGGTCTGTTGGGAATCGTCCCCGCCTCGCTGCTGGGAATCGCCTCCCCCCTTTGCATGTACGGCACCATTCCGATCGCCGCCTCGTTCCGAAAACAGGGAATGCGCCAGGACTGGCTTGCGGCATTTATGATGGCGTCGGTTCTTCTCAATCCGCAATTGATCGTCTACTCGGCGGCGCTCGGCACGAAAGTTCTGAGCATTCGATTGGTTTCGTGTTTCATTTGCGGTTGCGCCGCGGGTCATCTGGTACGCGTTTTCTGCCGCGAAAAAGAATT
>ONWH01000244.1 GCA_900321495.1 uncultured Planctomycetota bacterium | reverse complement strand
CTGATCTGTTCGATCGCCGGACGGTCCAGGTCGGTCCGAACCGTGATTTTTTCCACGGCTTGGGAATGGTCCTGTTCGTTTTCCGCAAAGGCCAGAAGCACACGCTCGTCTTCCCGGACATATCCAAAGTCGGAACCTGTAACGGCGGATTCGATGAACCGGTAAACATAGGGAGAAAAAAACCAGGCGGGCGAGCCGGAAACACAGATCACGGCAAGGCTTTCCCCCGGTTTTCCCGAAAATTTCTGAAGAACGCCGCGGTCAGCGCGGCGCTCGATATGCAGACAGAATCGGTCGTTCGCAACAGTGTCGAAATAAATCGGCTCGGCCCCCGCGGGATCAGTGTTGTCCTCCCGTTCGGAAAACCCTCTTTGGCGTCGGCACTTGCCGTTCAGCTTGGCGATAAAACCGTACTCGTACCCTCTGCCGCTGCCGGGAATCCCGACGGTCATCGCATCTTCTTCCGAAGTGAAACTTCCACTCCTGACGGTATAATGCCCGCAGAAAGAGGCGTTTCGAATCCAGTCCTCCCGCGCCCGACGCAGACTGTTCAGAAGTACCTCTTTCTCGCCTTCCTCGGAAGACAGAGACCGCGGCGCGGCGAAGAGGGCAACGAAACTCAGAAGCGCGAAAACGAGACAACGGCGTCTTTTCATGGCACAGACTCCTGTGGAGGAGACGATACGGCTTGTTTCCATTAAAGCGGGGACTCAACCTCGGAACATCACGATCTTATCTTTTCACTGAAACTGCGTCAACGGACGCCAAAGCATTCTTCCCCGGCATAGCGGTCTCCGCTTTTTGGGGCACATGCCACGTTTAGCCGAAAAGCTTTCTGTGCACGTCTAAAGAAAGATTATGATTCAAATCAGGCTTGACAATATGACGAATTAGTGCTAAATTGATTGTAGCCAGCAGAGGCAATATCATGTACAAGGTTGTCAGTTATTATGATTCCAGAGGCCGTTGCGAAATACAGGACTGGCTGGACGATTTGAACAGCCGGGCGGCAAAGGGGGACAAGGACAGCAGGATTCAGTTAAAGGACATAATGTTCTGTTTCAGACTGTTCAAGGAAAACGGAACGCGCATGGGGAAGTATTGCGCTCGAGTGGAGGGGACTGACGGACTGTGGGAATTTCGACCGGGTTTCAATCGGATATTTTTCGCGTTTATCGTTGCCGATAAGGCGATTTTGCTTCACCACTATCGTAAAAAATCCCAGAAGACCCCGCCGAAGGAAATCGAACAGGCTTTAAGGAACTTAGAGGATTACAGAAAACGATCTGAGGCACGACAATGAAAGAAATAACTCTGGAAGACATTGAAAAGCGAATGACGGCTCTCACCCAGGATGATTGGGATGAGATTGACGTCAAGGTACAGATTGTCAAGGCGATTCTCAACGGCCGCAAAGAACAGGGAATGACTCAGAAGGAATTGGGCGAATCTGCCGGTCTGGCCCAGAACTTCATCGCCAGGTTGGAGAACAACAAAACAGATCCCCAGCTTACCACGGTTTTGCGCGCACTTCGCCCTCTTGGCAAGACATTGGCTGTTGTTCCTATCGCGGATGGCCGTGAGAAACCGAAAACAGCCGATATTTCCTCCACCTGCAAGACGGAATACGTTGCGCCAAGCGCTGATGAAGCCGGGGAAGCCGTTGAGTATGCGGGAATGGACGGAGCATTGCTGTCATAGCCCCAATTCTTCCACGGCTTGCGTAAGGTGCACCCGTGTCAGCGGACTCCTTCCTCCGGCGTCAATGCGTCCGTGCCAGACCAATATCCCGTAGAACGGCCCGTCATTTGAGACCACGGGCGTCGATCAAATCAGACCGGAGCGGCTCTTTTCTTCTCTTCCATGCCCTGTATTTCATCACGAGCGCCAGCACAATCAGCGCCAGTCCAACGGCCGAGAAACCCAGTTTGAGGTAAAGGTCCTCTTCGCGCAGCCTCTTTTTGCGCGGTGGATATTTGTCCGGATTTTTAAGAAAATCCGGAATCTCCGGATCGTAGTTCCTGTCGGTGAGCTTGTCGATATGAATTGTCCGCTTCCACCACGGTTTTTTGAGATGCAGAATCAAATCACCCCACTGAACCCTGACCGCAAAATCCTTTTCCCGGGGCGGGTGTTCGCCGAGATCATCGGACGCCCATTCTGATATTTGCCAGAGATCTCTGTCCATCCCTTCCTGCTGAGCGTACTGAATCCCCATTACGGTTCTGGTACGGACCGGCACG
>ONWH01000245.1 GCA_900321495.1 uncultured Planctomycetota bacterium | reverse complement strand
GCGGTGTTGATCCTCACTGAAAACGTGGTATCCTGAAAGGATGACGGCGCGTCCCGCCCCGCTGAACCGAAGGCCGGTTCCGGCGCGCGGCCCCGGAAGAAACCGAACCGATGGCAGACTCTCAACTGGGAAACGACAATACGAACATCACCAGGCGGTCCTTCAAGGCCGCCGGCTGGGTTCTGATTGTCAAATTCGCCTCGCAGTTCATTCAGATTTTTCTTGAGATCTGCCTGCTCCGCCTCCTCACGCCGCACGACTACGGCGTGATCGGAATTCTGACCCTCTTCTGGTCAGTCAGTTATGTCTTCATTCAGGGCGGGTTCGGCCAGGCGCTGATCCAGCGGAAAGAGGTGACCGAAATCGACCTCTGTTCGGTCTTCTACTACAACATCTTCCTGAGCCTGGTCTGTTTCGGCCTTCTGATCGGGTTCGCCGAAAAAATCGCCCTCTTTTACAACGAGCCGGTTCTCGAAAAGACGATCTACGTCACCGCGTGGACCCTGCCGATCAGCGCGCTGGTATCGGTTCAGATCGCCCTGCTCGACCGCCGTCTGAAACAGTTCTTCGTCACGGTCAGCACGCTCGCCTCGCACCTGATCGCCAGCGTGATCGCGATTTTCATCGCGCGGGGCGGCTACGGCCTCTGGGCGATCGTCTGGCAGCAGCTGATCGCAACGTCCCTTTCCGCGGTCTCAGTCTTCTGGTTCGCCCGCTGGATTCCGAAACTCCGGTTCAGTTTCAGGGCGCTCGGCTCCCTCTTCGCGTTCGGCTCGAAACTCCTCCTGATCGAAATCCTGAACGTCTTCACCACCCATTTCAGCAATCTGATCATCGGGAAAAAGTACCCTACGTCGGAACTGGGAATCTACACGCGCGCGAAGAAATACGCCCACCTCTGGCCGACGAGCGTGCAGGGAGCGGTCGGCCGCGTCCTCTTCCCGGCGTTTTCGAAGATTCAGGACGATCTCCCCCGGCTCCGAAACGCGTTCAGCCGGTCCCTTGCCGTTTCGACCTTCGCGGTCGTCTTTCTGCCGTTCCTCATCTGCACGCTGAGCCGGCCGTTCATCACGCTCGTTCTCGGCGAAAAATGGCTCGACTGCATCCCCTACTGGTGGCTCATCACCCTCACGGTGATCTTCTACCCGATCCAGGTGCTCAACATGCAGCTGCTCAAAGCGCGCGGGCGGTCCGACCTCTACCTTCTCCTGGAAATCATCAAAAAGTCGTTCTTCGCGGTTCAGGTGGCGATCCTGCTCCTCTACGGAATCGTTCCGATGCTCATCGGCGAGATATTCTTCTCATTCGTCGGCGTCTATCTGAACTCCTATTTCACCGGACGCGATCTGAAATACGGACTTTTCCGCCAGCTGGGGGACATCTTCCCCTACGCCGCGATCACCGTTCCCTCGTGCCTGTTCGCCTGGGAGCTCTATCACCTGATCTCCCCCCATTCCCCCTGGTTCGGGCTCATTCTCCCCGGGCTGGCGGGAGTCCTTCTCTATGTCGCGCTCAACCGTCTCTTCCGCACTCCCGCTCTCGGTGAGCTGGTCAAACTCCTCGGCGGCCGGTTCCCCGCCGTCAAAAAGGCGCTCTTCTACTGAGCGCCCCGCGGCAAAGTCCGCCGCGCCGCGTTTACTCCAGCATGTTCCCGGTAAAGTAAACGTAAACCAAAAGGATGCAGAGGACCAGGCCGAGCGAGGCGATCACGTCCCACTTGTTCCAGCCGGCGCGGAACTCGGCTTTCTGTTCGGCGGAACGGGTCGACCAGGTGAGCTGGTCGATCTTCTCCCGCGGCGGTTTCGGCGTGAGGAGACTCACCCCGACGATGACCGCCGCCGAAGCGACGGTGAGCCAGACCGCCATGAACGTGAAGCTCGTGCCCGTAAACCAGGCAAGGAAGGGACTGTCGGCGATGACCCGGGCGGCCGGGCCGCCGCCGCGGCTGATAATCTCGCCGGTCAGGCGCAAGGCGCCCAGCAGGCCGCCGGCCAGAAGCCCGGCGACGCACCCGTACGCGTTCACCCGTTTGCAGAAGACGCCCAGGAAGAAGACCGCGGCGATCGGAGGACCGATATACGACTGGACCGCCTGGAGATAGTCGTAGAGCGAGCCTCTCATCAGGATCATCACGACCGGAATCCAGAGGAGCCCGAGCATCACGATGACCGCGGTCGCCAGCCGGCCGACCCAGACCAGGTGCGTTTCACTGGCGTCGGGCACGATCTTCTTGTAGATGTCGATCGTAAAGAGGGTCGAGCAGGAGTTGAAGACCGAGGCGAGCGAACTCATCAGCGCGGCGAGGAGGCCGCCGACCACCAGCCCCTTCATGCCGACCGGCAGGACATGTTTCACCAGAAGGGGGAACGCCTGATTCGCCCCGCCGTCGGTCAGGACGGGGAAGAGGCGCGTGTCCCCCTGCGCGGCGATTCCGTAGGCGATCATGCCCGGAACGATAAAGAGGAAGACCGGAAACAGCTTCAAATACGCCCCGAAGATCGTTCCGCGGCGCGCCTGGGTCTGGTCCCGTGCGGCGAGGGTCCGCTGAACGATATACTGATCGGTGCACCAGTACCAGAGCCCGATGATCGGCGCGCCGAACAGGAGCCCGAACCAGGGGTAGGAGGGGTGGCTGTTCGGTTTCCAGAGATTGAAGAAGTCGAGCCGCTCGCGTGTCAGGAAGAGGCGCCATGTGCGGCGCGGTTTCGGCGCGGGCTCCCCTTCGGTTCCGGCATCGGCCTGGACGTTCACCTCGAGCGATTCCTCTCCCTGGGTGACGGTCAGTGCGCTCTCCTCCTCTTCGTCCGGCGCGACGCTGACCGCGACTTCGCCGTTCTCTTCGCTGACGTCCAGATCGAGAACCGGGTCGTCTCCCGCTTCAGTTTCGATTTTCAGAATCTGCCGTGCATCGGCGGCCGCGTCCGGCAGCTCCGGTTCGCCCGTTGTTCGCGAGGCGGTCTGAGCCAATTCCACTTCACTGGTGACCGCCACCATTCGCGGGGCCCCCTGGCAGACATCGCGCAGCTTCTGCCATCCGCCCGCCTGATGCAGGCCGATGAAGAGGACGCAGCCGGCGCCGAGAAGGAGGATGACCGTCTGGATCGCCTCGGTATAGAGAACCGCGCGCATCCCGCCGGCGATGGTGTAAAGCCCGGTCAGGACGACCATGAAACAGGCGCCGAACCAGAAATTGTCGAGTCCGCCGAGAATCGGTTCGGGAAAGAGCGCCTTGAAGACGATCCCCCCGGCGAAGAGGGTGACTGAAATCTTCGTGAAGACGTAGGAAATGAGCGAAAAGATCGAAAGGAACCAGCGCGCGGCGGGACAGTAGCGCCGTTCGAGAAACTCCGGCATGGTAAAGACTCCGCTGGCGGTATAAAACGGCACCATGAGCCAGCCGAGAACCAGAAGGCACCAGGCATGAAGCTCGTAGTGCGCCATCGCCATGCCGTCCCGCGCCCCGGTTCCGGCAAGCCCGACCAGATGTTCCGAACCGATATTCGAGGCGAACAGGGAGGCGCCGATCACGAACCAGCCGGCGTTCTTCCCCGCCAGAAAATAGTCGCGGGACGACTTGTTCTTCTGCAAAACAACCCACCAGGCCACGCCGAGCAGGACCGCGAAATACGCGGTCAGCGTCAGCCAGTCCCAAATGCCGAGCCCTTCAAGCATCTTATCTCCTCAAAACAAAGATGTTACCCGAAAACAGGTCGAAACGGACAGTACCAGTCTAATCGAAAGAGGCCGGTCCCGCAAGCCGGCGAGTCGCCAGCAAGTTGCTGGACCCGATTAGGGGGCCGGGGTCAGATTAACGTGCGGCCGGCAGCGCCCGCCTCGCTGGGCGGGCTTGGGGACGGGGGATCGGCGTGTGACCGGCAAGTTGCCGGACCCGATTAGGGGGCCGGGGTAAATTAACGTGCGGCCGGCAGCGCCCGCCTCGTTGGGCGGGCTTGGGGACGGGGGATCGGCGTGTGACCGGCAAGTTGCCCCCAAGTTGGGAGGGCCGATCAGGGCGGCGGCGACTTGCGCGGGAGAAAAAATGTCCTAGAATAGTGGGAAGCGATTCCGAAGACGTCTCACCCCCAAAGGAGCAAGAAGCGATGAAGCTGGCCGACCTGGAAATCAAAACGTTCGTCAACTCCGATTTCGGCGAGAATCTCTACGTTCTCCGCCTGAAAGAGAGCGCCGAATGCGTGATCGTCGACCCCGGCATGGAGCCGGAAAAGGCGATTGACTATATCAACTCGGCGAACCTCGTTCCGCGCGCGATCCTGATCACCCACGGCCATTACGACCATATCGGCGGCCTGAACCGGGTTAAGGCGGAATGGCCCAATGCGGAGATTCTGATCGGCGAACTCGAACGGTGGAAGATGGCGCAGCCGGAAGGGAACCTTTCGGTTCATTTCGGCGCTCAGCTCCGGACGGTCGACGCGGACCGTTCCCTGGCCGACGGCGAGACGTTCACCGCCGCGGGGATCGAGTTTACCGCGCTCCATTCGCCGGGCCACGCTTCGGGACACATGGTCTATAAGATAAGCGCCGAAGACGGAACCGTCGTTTTCGTCGGCGACGTGATCTTCGCCGGGAGCATCGGCCGGACCGATTTCCCCGACGGCGACACCCAGGCGCTTCTCGACTCGATTAAAAAGAACATCCTCACTCTTCCCGACGACACGCTCCTTCTGACAGGCCACGGCCCGTCG
Source organism: uncultured Planctomycetota bacterium (assembly GCA_900321495.1). Classification (GTDB taxonomy): domain Bacteria; phylum Planctomycetota; class Planctomycetia; order Pirellulales; family Thermoguttaceae; genus RUG695. The sequence goes on along the minus strand of ONWH01000245.1, from coordinate 338 downwards.
ACCCGCGTCGGCCGCGAAAGAGCCGTCAACCCCTGGCTCTAGGCGGCGGGAAGGAGGAGTGCGAGCCGCTCAGGCGGTTCTGCCCAGGTTATTTCGGCCGGCCGCTCGACCCGTTGGTCGCTCTATTGCACCTGAGTCTGAGACCGATTCCACGGAAAACAAAAAGCCCGACGATAAAAAAAGCCCCTTTCGGGGCTTTTCAATCTGCTGCTTCTGAGAAGCCTTCGCGGCGGGGGGCTCACCTCAGCTGCTCGGCGATCATCTGGCGGACCTCGTCTTTCTGCTCATTGATCTGGCGGAGAACCCGTTCCGACCGCGCGCGGAAAGACTCGATGTTC
>ONWH01000246.1 GCA_900321495.1 uncultured Planctomycetota bacterium | reverse complement strand
TGAATTGTAGCATATAGCTGGGAGGGGGAAAAGGGAAAACGGATAAAAAACTCCATTTTCCGAAAATTTCCGCAAAAAGTTCGGTTTTCCCACTGCGGCTTGTTCGACGCGTTGCAAAAAGGCGCCCCGACCTTTCGGCCGAGACGCCTTAGTATAAAATCCGGCTATCCTCAGGTCTACTGGATCGGCTTGTAGTCGGCGCCCAGGACGAGCCACCCTTCGGTGAAGGTGAGCTCTCCGGCGTTGAGATAGCCGCGGATCCGCGGTTTGCCGGCGTCCGTCTCGTCTGTTTCGTCCGCTGCGGCGGAGTTTCCGCCGTCGGCCGCGCTCTGCGGCTCATCGCTCTGCGGCCCGGCTTTTTCGGCATCGCTCGCGGCGGCGCCGGATTCTTCGGTCTGCGGTTCGCCGGTCGGAAGTTCGAAGAGGGGGATCGCTTTGAGGGGAATCGATTCGGGAAGCGCCGCCTGCAGGCGGTTTTTCACCTGGCGGCGGATGACCTGATACCGCGCGGGAACGACCGCGCCGCGGTCGATTTCCGGGGGCCACGCCTCATAGTCCTTGAGCGCCAGAACCCACTCGCCGTCTTTCTTTTCAAGCGCGTATTCGACGTCAATGTCGAGTCCGGGAAACTCCTTTTCTTTCTGCGCGAACGCGTCGACCCGGACATGGATGCCCAGGACGTCGTTGTTGAATGTAACACAGGCGGGAAGCTCCTCGCAGAACGAAATGCAGAAGTTATCCCCGGCCGGATCCGATTCCTCGGTTTCCTCCTGAAGCTTTTCCGAGGCCTCTTCGGCAAGCCGGTCGATATCGGCTTCCGGGATATTTTCGCGGATCCACGCCTGAACCTCCTTTTCGGAGAGGCTGCGGCCGGAAAAGAGTTCGTGCAGGGGATTGTTGATCGCGCTCTGATGGACCCGGACGACCAGATCGTGGGGCCCGGGCTGTATCGCCGGAAGCTTTGCGGCGGTGATCTGCCGGCTGCTTCCGACCCGCGCGTTGAGTTCGAGCATGTTTGCGGTGGTGCGGGTTTTCACCTCCGGCATGTAGTTGTATTTTTTCAGCAGATTCCAGGCTTTCGCCAGCCGTTCGTTCGCCCGAGTGATGACCTGCACGCGCTCATCGAACCGGCGCACCACCTTGTTTTCCATCAGCCGCTGGGATTCCGCCTTGGAATAGGGGTACTCCTGGCCGACCCGGTCGTAGACGACCTTCGAGCCGATCGGTCCGCGGCCTGTGTTGATTCCGGTGATCGCGGCGTTCAGGTTCGACGCCGAGGACGACACCCCGAGCGAAATCTCTTTCCCGTCGAAGTAGACCGGCTTGTAGATCGTGACCTTGCCGTAACTGTTCGTCTGAACCGAGACGCCCATCGACGAGACCGCGGTGGTGTTCGTTCTGATGTCCGCCTTGAACACGAGGCGTATTTCCGCGACGTCGTCGTTCGCCACGAACGCGGGTTTGAGCGTTCCTTCCATCGTGCCGGAGCCGTAGGTCGGCGTGCCGCGTACGGTTTCCTGAACAATGGTCGGTTCCGTCACGGTGAGCGCCTGTTCGGGGAACAGGACCCGCTGGCCGAGTGAAGCCTGAATATTCGGCTGCGCGAAACGGGCGCGGAGCAGGTTGGTGATGTCGCGCACGCTGTTCGAGTTCTGCTGGCACTCGTCCATGAAATCGAGCGAAGCGGCGATACGGCCCGGCGCTTCGACCGAGGCGGGATCGTCGAGGTATTCCTGAACATCCGCCGGGAGATTTTCGCAGACGTAGCGGAAATCGTCATGAACGGTGTCGTCCTCCGCACGGCCGACCGCCTCGACGTAATCGGCGAGGATGTTCCGCAGACGGGAGAATTCGGGGAGCTCGAGACCTTCTTCGTTCTGACCGAATTTTTCGAGGGACGAGGTCACAACCGACATGTCGGTCTCCTGTTCGGAGAGGGTCTTCCGCAGATCTTCAAGCCGGAGAAACTCAATCCATCCGGCGGCCTTTTCCTTTTCAAGGGAGCGGTTCAGCAGATAGAGGAGATTCTTCGTTTCCATCCGCGCGTGCGCCTTGAGATTGTCGACGCTCTGTACCGCCAATTCGGCGCTGAACGAGTCCGAGGCATGGCTGCAGGCCTCGGTCAGATTCGCGATCAGTTCGGCGTCGGAACCGGCCGGCGGCGCGGGTTCCGTTCCGGTGTTCGGCGCCTCCTGGGCGCGGAGCGGGATCAAAAAGAGGCCTGCCGCAAGAACGACGGCGGAAAGGAACGTGCGGGCCGGGTTCAGGTGAGGATTACCCATTTGAAATACGGTCTCCGGAAAATATGCGGACATCGCGGATGCTTGGGACAGAATGACAGACAGGCCCCGGGAATATAATGGGGGCACATCGAATTTTTCGTCATAATGAAAATTGGGGGAAGCGTCCGCGGTGCGAAAAAGGGAACAAAAACGAAAACGGCCGCCGGAAATGAGGATTGAGCCGATCGCGTCCTTTTGCCGGACGGGGGAGAAAAGAGCGGCTCGCGAAACGGGAAAACTACGGTAATTTGTGCCGGATTTTCCGTCGGATCGCGTCAAGCCGGATCTCCCTGCCGTACGTCTTCCAGCGGCGGTGAAGCCACCAGTACTGTTCCGGGGTCCGCCGGATCCGCCTTTCGAGGAGCGAGGTGAACCACTGGGTGATTTCGAAGACGCTTTCGATTCCGCGGGGCGGGTCGAGCGGGTCATAGAAGCCGAGCGGCTCGATCCGGAACTTCATCGGCGTATTGTTCACCCGCGAGACGTCGCAGACCAGGATCGGCGCGCTGTATTGCAGCGAACGGAGCGCCATCGCCTTGTACGCCGAAGCGGGCCGTCCGAAAAAGTCGACCCAGCACCCTTTCGGCCCGGCGGACTGGTCGGCGAGAAAGACGATCCGGCCGTTCCCTTCGATCACGCGGAGGATGTCGTCGAACCCTTCGTTCTTGTCGATGATGTATTGCCCCGTTTCGGCGCGGAGTCTTCCGATGTAGCGGTCGAGGAACCGGTTGTCGAGCCGCCGCGCGACCGAGAAGGTCGGGTACCCGAGCAGACCGAGAACATACCCGCCGATTTCGAAGTTTCCGAAATGTCCCGAGATCATGATCAGCGGCCGGTGCTGAAAGAAGAGCCGGACCATGTCCTGCGCCCGGCCCGCTTCGACCCATCGGCACCAGGACTCTTTGTGAATGACGCGCCGCGCGGCGAAGAATTCCCCTCCCATCAGAAAGAGGTGTTCCCACATTTTGCGGATCAGCGCCTTTTCTTCGCGCGGGGTCAGGCCGGGGAACGCGGCGCGGAGGTTTTCGCGCAGGGTTTTCCGCCGAACGGGAAAGACGTCGGTGACAAGCCGCGCCAGTATCGCCGCGACGTCGCGGCACCGTTCCATCGAAAAGATCCCGATCACGGCGACCGCCAGGCGGATCGCCGAATAGACAGCGAAATCAAAAGCGGTTTTCAGGAACGGTTTATTCGGCTGTTTGCGGAACATCGTGGCATACGGCGCGGAAAGGGTCGGGGGGAACAACGCTCCCATTCTATCCCTTTTTCCGCGGGGGAGCAACACCGGTCTTCCGGCCTGTATGACAAAAAGAAAGGCTCCCCGGAACGGGGAGCCTTCTGCGCGGAAAACGCGTTCTGAGGAGGATGGTGCGGCCTATTCGCCGGAGGACGGAGCCTCCACCGCCGGAAGCGTCTCGTCGGGCGGGGCCGGGATGTCGACCGGGGGAAGATCGGCGTTCGTCTCCGAGATGATCGTCGAGACGTCGCCGAGCCGGTCCATCCCGAAGAGGGCGTCCTGGGAGAGGAATTCGCCTTCGGCGGCGCGGGCGAGGAATTCGCGGTCGATCGGGCCGGGATCGACCCATTTCCCCTCCGCGTCGATTTCGAAGAGCCCGAGCTGGAGCAGGAGGCTCATCCGCTGCACCTGGTAGTCGAGCCAGGTCGACATGAAGCTGTTCTGGCTGGTGAGGAGCGCGTTGAGCGCTTCGACCAGGTCGCGTGCCGAGGAGGTGCTCATCGAGCTCGCTTTCGCCGGATTGGCCAAATCGAGCTGCGCCAGATGAACCTGAACCGTTGCCACACGGACCGATTCCCGTTTCAGTTCCAGCTCCATCTGGTTCCGGTAGATATTCCGGATCATGTCGCGGATCTGGAGTTTGACCGAGTCGACGTAGGTGTAGTAGCTGCGGCGCGCCCGGTCGTAGGAGATCAGTGCCCGGCGGTACGCGTTCCGTTCGGCGAGGCGGTCCAGGGGCGCGTCGAATCTGACCGAGGCGCTGGTCCTGACATCGTTGGAACTGAATTTCAGCGGGTTCGAACCGTTGCTTGTCACGCTTCCGCCGAGCTCGAGATCGAGCGCGGCGCGCAGCGCGTTGGCGGTGATTTCAATATTCCGCCAGACATCGACCAGTTCGCTTCGGGCGTTCATCCAGTCGAGCCGGTGTTCCCGCGCCACGGCGAACGCCTCGTCTTCGTCGATGTCGATGATCGGCAGTTCGACCGTCTCGAGCCGGGCGCGCGTCTGCACCAGGCGGAGCGTGATCAGCCGTTCGGCGAATTCGTCGAAACAGGCGCCGACCCATTTGCGGTACGGCTCGTCGATGTCGTACTTCGGCGCGTTGCCGCTGCGCCGCTCTTCCCGTTCGAGAATCTCGGCCAGAACCGGGTCGTCTCCCAGTTCTTCGCGCATTTTTGCCTCATTTGCCGTATCGTTGTCCTCGAAGAAATCTTCGAGCTGAAGCTTTTTGATCAGGCCGATCGTTTCAGGGCTGAAAGGGGACCGGGAAGGCTGTGCCGAAGTCTCGGTGATCATCTCCGCGAGCCGCTGCGGCGGGATTTCGCCGATCGTCGCGTCCATCAGGCGGAGGATGTCCTCCATCCCTTCACGGGCGTCTTCGAGGTCGCTTTTGATCAGGGCGATCTTCGCATCGAACCGGTCCGCGTCGCAGAACGAACTGTCGAGTTCCGGATGTTCGCGGCGCAGTTTTCGGGAGAGGTTCGTCATCGACTCCTTACGGCTGGCGGTCGCCCCGTCGAGCCTGACCAGATCGTCCTCGATTTCGGCGAGCCCCTGCGCGACGCTCTCCTTAAACTCTCCGAGCGTATCGGCGATGCCCCCCGGCATCGGGATCGTCTCGTTCCGTATGTCGCGCAGCTTTTCGTTCACTTTCTCGTATATCGAAGTCAGTGTCGGCGACATCAGCGTGAAACGGTCCAGAAGCTTGTCCTCGATCACCACGTTCCTGATGTCCGGCGGAAGCCCGATCTTAATCAGATAGCTCTCAATGCTGTTCCGGTATCTGTCTTTCTGGCTGACCAGTTGGCTCTGCCCGGCGAGGAGCGTCTGACGCACCTGTTCGACCTGGTAGCTGTTCGGCAGGCGCCCCGCCTTGAAATACTCCTCGTACTGGTTCAGATTGTCTTTGAGCGACTCAATGTGCTGCTGTTCGTTTCGTATCTGAACCTGATCCCGCAGCAGCGCGTAGTACCCGTTTCCGACCGCCGCGCTCCCGGTGAACCTTCCCGGATATCCCCCTTCCGCCGGCGCGGCGATCGGGTTCGAACCGGTCAGGACGCTGACGTAGAACCCCTGCTGAAAGAGCGCCAGCTGGCGGACGTTCGCCAGAAGACGCCGTTCGCTCCGCGTCAGGGATTCGAGGGCGACCGCCCGTCCGGCGCCTCGCAGAAGGGGCTGGGTGATATTGTAGCTCAGCTCGGTTATCGGCGTAAACGTCTGGTTCTCCGGACTGAAACTCCAGACGAGCGAATTGGCGATCCCGACGACGACGTCGGCGCCGGTCGCGAAATGTTTCGACAGGAAGGGGGAGCCGGTCCCGTAATGCCCGCCGCCGAAATCGTTTTCCAGGGTCGAGACGGACCCTTTTTTCAGGCCCCCGTAGTTGTTGAAGAAGAGGGAATCCCCTCCGTAGAACTTTACGTCGAAAACATACCTTTCGGCCGTCACGTCGAGCGCCGCCAGATAGAGGTTTTCCATCGCGGTGCGGTATTCCGGGGAATGGAGGAGCGCCAGGTCGAACGCCGCGTCCTGGTCGATCACGACTTCCCCTTTTTCGTTGACCGGCAGGGTCTGACGCCACGCCTCGTTCTCGACCGTGTCCGTCCAGCCGTTATCCCACCACTTCCGCCATCCGCGCATCCCTTCGACTTCATGCATCAGGCGCTGGGCGGCGGCGTCGTCCTGCGGCATCGGCTGGCGGTCCGGGTCGTGAAAGTCGCTGTAGCGCGAGCCGCAGTTCTGTTCGAGCGTGAAATTTTCGACTTTCCAGAGCGGATCCTGCTGGTCAACGGCGCCCAAAAGGTCGTAGACCTCCCGGTCGGCGCTGACGCGGTACCGCTGCCGGGCGCACCCGGTCAGTGCCGCCGAGCCGATCGCCAGGATCAGGCAGATGAACCATATCCTCTTTTTCATCGCATGTTTCGGTACGGGCTGGTAAACTTTACGGTTTGTGTTGGTTTTATCGGAATTGCGGGTCAGGCCGGTTTACCGAAAAAGAACGATTTTGCCGGTTTGTCAAAATCTGCAGACGTGAATTGCGGCAAGCGGGGGGACGGTCCCTGTTTTTTCAGAAGTACCGTCTGTTGAATTTCCGTAATAAACAGGATAGGGCTGTTGTTGACAGCCGGTTTAATATGGGTATTTTATAGAAGATACGTTTGTTCCGTAAACGTTGCCGGTCAGGTCAGCTTTTACCGGAATAAGCGTGAAAACCGTTACGCAGACGGGAAAATTCAGGTAAAAGAGCGGAGTTTCCTTCCCGAAGGGCGCACTTTCCCCGATTTTAGACTAAAATATCTGGGGGAGTATGTTGCCGCGGTCTTCGGAAACCGCCGCAACGGTGCCTCCATATGCTAACCGCGGCTCGCGGAGGATTTGAATGCACAGGTTAAATTGGGTTACGATCGTTCTCCTCATTCTGACGGGGATATTCTATTTCGTTCTCCTTTCGAACCGGTTTTCGCTCGGCCGGGACCGGGAGGAGAAGATCGCCAAACAGGAGAAGCAGATCGAGGACAAGACCAGGGAAATTGAGAAGATCCGGCAGGACATTTTCGGCGTCCCGTTGAAATCGGGGGAAGAGTGGGAGTGGAACCGTATGGGGCTGGTCGCCAAGAGCGACAAGCTCGACTCGCTCGTTCCCGGCAAGGTCTGGACGATCTGCCAGCCCGGCCAGTTCAGCGGGATCGACAGCGGACCCGAACTGGAACTCCATTTCACCGTCTATCCGGCCGAAGGGGGCGCGCGGACCAGCGAGAGCGTCAAGGTCGGCGAGAAAGACCTGGTCTACATCTTCGATAAGGGGATTCCGTTCCCGGGCGAGCCGGCGGACCCGAACGCGGCTCCGCCCGCCGAACCGTCGGAGGCCGCTCCGGAATCCGCGAAATTCCTCGGCATCTTTACCGTCACCGGGATTAAGGAGCCGGCGGCCGCGCCCGCCGCCGAGTCCGAAGGGGAATCGGCGGCTCCGGCGGCCGGCCCCTATGAGTACACGGTCAAATCGATCGGCGTGGTTCCCCGCGAGCAGCGCGAGCAGATCGCCGAGTCGGTCAGCGCCGATCACGCCTGGATCGTCTGCGAGGGGGTTCTCCCGATCGACTCGCCGACCGACATTTCGGTCTGGCTCAGGGAATATCCCGAGAGTCCGTTCAGCAAATCCCTCTCCGACGAGGCGCGCGCCTTTTTCGAGAAGACGACCTACGGAACCGCCGCCGATCTGGAAGAGTTCAACGCGGCGCTGACCGAGGCGAAAGACGACCGGTCGCTTCAGATGTTCGCCGAGCCGCCGGAGGGGAAGCGGTATCCCGACCGCTACGACACACAAATCCTGCGCGAGTATTTTTTGCGCGACAAGCTCATCATCCTGACCGCCCGCGGCGAGAGTTCGAAAGAGGATCTCGATCAGGTGATCAGCGACCAGCTGACGATGCTCGGCTGCGCCGCCGTTCCCGGAACCGAGGCGTGGGAGACCGACCCGGGCCTGATCGAAACGTTCAACGGGCTTGACGAGGACGGGCGCGCCGAGTTTGAAGAGAAGTCGGCGGCGCTCTGCGAAGCGTACAAAAAGATCGGCGACGAGGGGCTGGCGCATATCGCCTCGCTTCTCCCCTCGGCGCAGAACGGGTTCCGTTCGCAGACATTCTTCGACCAGAAGCAGAACGCGCTTGTCAAACGGAGCACGATGCGCACGCAGCGCGACATTGTCAAGCGGCGTCTGGATATCGCCAACGAGACGGTCGCCCGGGTCGAGGCGCGGATCGGGCAGCTGACCGCCGAGAACGCCCGGCTCGGCCGGTCGATCGCCGAAGCGCAGTTCGAGGCCGCCGATGCGGCGGCCGCCCGTGCCGCCGCCGCAACCGC
>ONWH01000269.1 GCA_900321495.1 uncultured Planctomycetota bacterium | reverse complement strand
GCCGTCAATGACCGCGCCATTATATTGTACCCCCATTTTTCGGTCAATCTCAATGAAAACAGGGGGATTGGGGTGATCCGGTCTCCTGAACATTTCAAAAAATATTTTCGAAAAAGGATGAAGGAAAAAAATTTTTTTGCCGATTATTTAAAATTCTGCGATTTTTCCGATTTTTCCAAAAGTATCGGTTATGCGGGGTCGAATGGTACCAGTAGGGAATTCATGTCGAACCCCTGCTTTGGTCGTTTGCACCGCTGCATAAAGGAAAAATACGATGAATCGCTCTAAAAAGTTTTCGAAATGGCCGGTTTTCGCTCTTTCTCTTCTCCTTCTCGGGGGCGGAACCGCAACGCTCCGCGCGCAGGACGGTTGGTACAGTCCGGTCAGTCAGACCGCATCGATGGAAGAGGTCGCGGCGGTACATACCCTCCAATACGTTGACGAAGGGGCCGAAACGGAAAATGGGGCGATTCAGCAGACCTCGTATCGTCAGGTTCCCCGCCGGATGCCGACGCGCCGTCCTGCGCCCCGCCGACCGATGCGCATGGCGATGAACAGCGATGATCTCTCCTGGTCTCTCGATGAAGAGACTGATTTCTCGTTCGCCGAGACGGCCGGACGGATGGAGGGGCAGGTTCCGGAAGAAGTCGAGGTTCTGCCGAACGAAGCGATTCGCGTTCGGCCGGCCGAAGCGGGTTCTGAGAGAAAGATGAACGCCTCGCTGGTCAGTGAGCCTGAACCGGGCGCTGCCGAGCCGGAGACCGGCTGGGAAGGGGATAACCGGAAAGAGTTCAAAGACCTGGTTCCCTCGTTCAATCCGGATCAGGAAAAACTCACCCCGCCGCCGGTGCGGGTGAACACCCCGGAACCGGGTTCCGGCGCCACCGCCGCCGGCCAGGCGAAACTTCCGCAGGCACAGACGCAGATCGACCGGTTCGGGAATATCGGTCAGCTGGAAAACTACTACGCGTCCCGTACCGAAGACGGCGGCCTTGAGGGGAACCCCTATGCCGACGGCACCTACGATTTCCACCCGATGTGCTTCCCCTGGGATCCCGCCCGCCAGACTCATACGCGGATGTTCCCGCCGGCCGAATCGTACGGAACGAACAGCTGCGGCGGCTGCTGTTACGGCGATTACTGCGGTTACGGCTACGGCTGCTGCGGCGGGCTCCTTCGGAACACCGAGCTTTCGGCGGGGGTCTACTCCTACCAGGATCCGTTTGGGGTCAGCGATAACGCCGATTTCGGGGTCGATCTGGGGGTCAACTGGACTCTTCCGCGCCGGATCATGGGGCTGACCTGGCAGGCAGGCGCGCGTTATCTCCGGTCGGGGAAAGATAAAATCGATCTGGACCTGATTGCCGACGAGCTCGAAGCGGACTATCACCGTACCCAGTTCTTCTGGACAAGCGGACTCTTCTTTGCCTGCCCGGGGAATCCCTGGAAATTCGGCGCGGTCTACGACGCGGTTCAGGACAAGACGATTCAGAAGTACACCGTCAGCCAGATCCGGACCGAACTTTCCCGCTCATTCTGCAACACCGATATCGGGTTCCGCGGCGCGTTCCATATGGGTGAAGAGAGGTTCCGCTACGTGATCGGCGATGACATCTTCGAAGCGAAGGTTTCGTCACAGACCTACTACACCGGGTTCATCCGCCATAAGTTTGTGACCGGCGCCGAAGGGACAATCAGCGCCGGGGCGACCGAGGACAGTGAAGCGCTCATCGGCGGGCGTGTTGAGGTTCCCGTGACGAATCACTCCTGTATCCGGAACAACTTCGTCTACGTCTTCCCGAAGGACCGCAAGGACAACACAAAAGCGGATACCTGGAGTGCCTCGATCTCCTGGGTGGTCTATCTGGGCGGCAGCAGCCACGGCGGTCTGGCCAATCCGATGAAACCGCTCTTCGATGTGGCCGACAACACCTCGCTCCTCCAGCGGCTGACCACCAAGCGGATTTTCTGAAACCGATCGGACGATTTTGCCCCGAAAGAGAAGATTCCTTCTCTTTCGGGGCATTTTGGCTTCTTGACGCCATTCCCGGACGGATTAAAATTCGGTTAAGGGGGGCACGCGACTCGTTTTTCGAAAACGGGTCTCTTCGATGCATTTCGGCAGACGGAAATGCATCCGTTTCGGTACATTTTGACGACAGCGGGCGATCGGCGATGAAAGAAGAGAAAAACCAAGTTCGTGAACATTGGGGAGGGAGTCTCGGTTTTGTTCTGGCGGCGGCCGGTTCGGCGATCGGACTGGGGAACCTCTGGAAGTTTCCCTATGTTACCGGGCAGAACGGTGGGGGGGCGTTCATTCTGGTCTATCTGCTGGCGGTTCTGGTGATCGGTTTTCCGGTCATGGTCTGTGAAATTTCGATCGGCCGGAACGCACAGTCCGATCCGATCTCCGCATTTCAGAAACTCTGTCCGAAAAAGACCGGTTCAACGCATATGGCGGGGGTTCTTCTCCTCCTGGCAGCATGCGGTCTTTTCTGCTTCGGTAAATTCGGGCTGGCGGGGCTTTTCTTCCTGGTCGCCCTGGTGATCTTCTGGTACGGCTGGGCGGCGGTTGGAATCCTGTCGGTTGTCACGCCGTTTTTTATCCTCTCGTTCTACGGAACCGTCGGCGGCTGGACGATCGCCTACTTCTTTAAAGGGCTCTTTCAGCAGCTCAACTTTACCGACCCCGAGTCGGCCAAGCAGGTTTTCGACACCTTTGTCGAAACTCCCTCCCACGGGATTTTCTTTCAGCTTCTCTTTTCGCTGATCACCGGCTCGGTGATCTGGTTCGGGATCAAGAACGGGATCGAACTGGCGAGCAAGTTCCTGATGCCGGTTCTTTTGGTCTTTATCCTGATCCTGATTATGCGAAGCGTCACGCTTCCCGGCGCCAACGCGGGGATCAGTTATCTGCTCACCCCCGATTTCTCGCAGATCACGCCGCACGTGTTTCTTTCCGCCCTGGGGCAGGCGTTCTTTTCGCTCAGCCTGGGGATGGGCGCGATTATGACGTACGGCAGTTACCTTGATTCGGAAAAGAACATTCTTTCGTCAAGCCTCTTTATCATCGTTGCCGACACGTTCTTTGCCCTGTTGGCGGGCCTGGCGATTTTTCCGGCGGTGATGGCGATGGGGATGGAACCCTCGGCGGGACCCGGGCTGGTGTTCCAGGTGATGCCCGCCACCTTCAACGCGATCGGGGATCATCTCGGCTGGCTCTGGTCGTCGATCTTCTTCTTCCTGATTTTCATCGCCGCGCTGACCAGTGCGATCAGCATCGCCGAAGGGTGTGTGACATGCCTGATCGATCATTTCAAATTCCGGAGGAAGACGGCGGTCTTTTGGACGATCCTGCTTGTCTCCGTCTCCGGCGTGTTCTGCACGCTGAGCGTATTTAACTGGGACCGGCTTCCCCTCCTCCAGCGGGGATTGGTCTGGGCGTTCGGCTCGGCCAATACGAGTCTGTTCGACCTGATGGATCAGTTCTCGTCGAACTACATGCTTCCGCTCGGCGGGCTGGGAACGTCTCTGTTTGTCGGCTGGCAGTGGGGGATGCGCTACGCGCTGGCGGAACTTCGCAAGGGGGGGAGCGATGTGACCGACATCAACTTCTTTGCCCTCCTGGCCGGTCTGAAAGACGATCCGCTCAGCAAGGGAACTCATTCACTGACCCTTTCGCTGATCCTGGGAATCCTGATCCGGTTCATCGCGCCGATCTGCGTGATCCTGGTTTTCCTTTACAATATCGGATGGCTTTCGCTTAAGTAGACGCCGCCGCGGCGCGGGCCGCGCGGGCGGTTTTCGGTTCCTGACCGTGCAGAAGTTGGCGCGGGTTCCAGCAGGGACCCGCTGACTGTTGCCCGCGGGTGTTTCCCCGCCGCAGTCTGAACCGTGCCGCCGGCGAAAAGCAGAACACGTCAAAAACGAAAAACCGGCGCCAAAGGCTCCGAAAAATAAGTGATCTCGAACTGATTCAGGAACTCGCCCGCCGCCTCCTCGGGCGCTGAAAGGGAAAACCAAACAAAAACCATTTTCGTGAGGTCACGAAAATGGTCAGAGAAAGGGGAAAATCATGGGCTTTTACTACTACAAAGACGGCGAAAAGATCGGGCCGGTGAGCAAAGCGGAACTGGAAGTTCTTGCACAAGTCGGGAAAATCAAGCCGGATACAAGGATAACCCCTTCAGACCTAAAAGGGTATTCCCGTAGCGATTTTTGTGCGTCGGATTTCCTCTCAAAAGACGATTTTGACAACCTCACGTTCCCTCGCAAGACAATGCGCATTATTGTTCTTACCGCAGAAATCTTCTACATTCCGGTTTTGACCTTCGCGGTCATGTTTCTGTTTGGGAGATTAGACAATTTTGTTGGTATGTGTGCGTCCGGTATTGCGGGGGTTGTCCTTTGGATATTAACGGTCCTTTATGCCGCGCGCCATAAACTTTCAACGCCGGGGATCTGAGTCAATGGTTCCTGTCAAAAATCTGTGAACGAACTGTTAAGCAAAGCTTAACAGTTCGTTCCAGCTATTAAATAAAACTTAACAACTGGTCCCCAACTAAAAATGATTAAGGTTTTCTTTAATTACGGCGGCGGAGCGGCTGGTTAATTAAAGAGTGCTTAACTTAGCGTCTTTTTGTATTCGTCGATCGCCTTGGCGCGTTCCCAGCTCAGGTGCTTCCAGAATTCGGCGATGAAGACCAGGTGGGTGATCGTCGGCGCGGAATGGTAGCCGCAGACCGAGCACGGCGGTACCGGACCAGACCGGCGGGACACCGGCACCGGGCTTCCCGGTATAACGATTGCGGAACCTGCCTGCGCGGGCGTACGGGTTACGGAGCCGGAGTCGGCTCCTTTTCCATGGTGATTTCGTTCCCTGCGTCATTGTAGCG
>ONWH01000247.1 GCA_900321495.1 uncultured Planctomycetota bacterium | reverse complement strand
GGGGTTCCCCTGGCGCCGATCCGCAGTCCGGGGGAAGAAATTGTCCGCCTGCGGATCATCTCCGAATCGTCGTTCGTCCACCTGGAACTCCTCTTTGCTTCGGCAACGAAACGGGAGAGCAGTTTTCGTGTGCGCCATCATTTATACAGAGATTCCCTCCTGACCGCGCCTGTCCCCGTCGGGGCCGGATCCGCTCCCACGTTCTGGACGGTCCGCTTCGAAAACGGCGCGCGTCCTCTGCCGTATTACGTCAGCCAGGAGGGGAAAAGCCCCGATTTGAGATCGATCCGGAAGAGTTTTCCTCCCCTCCGGTCGGCCGCGCCGCTGCCCGAATCGGGGAACTGGAAGCGGCCGGTTTCCGCAGAGAGGGCTTCGGCGTTCCGGACGCGGCTGGATGTTGAAAAGCTTTCGTATCTGCTCAGTCTGGTCGAATCGGTCGACTCGAAAGAGCCGGTCTCGTCGGGGAGTGTCGCCGGCTGGCTCGACGCCTGGCGCCCACTCTATCACCGGGCGGAGGAATTCTTTTCCGCGCGGCAGCGTCCCCCGCTCGACCAGACCCAGATCGACGCGTTCTATTCGGGAAGCGAAAACGACCCTGCGATCGCGGCTCTCACGCAGTCGTCCGGAGCGGAGGAGTTCCGGAAAATCTCTCAGAGGTGGGAAGATCTTTCGCGGCGGCTCGACCCGAATGCGGTGCAGGCCGAAAACGCCGGCACTGCCTCCGCCGCGGCACCGGAGACCGCCGATGCGCCGTCGGAACCGATGCCGGACGATTCGGCCGATCTGCTCCTTTTCGGAGCGGCCGATCAGGTCCGGGACATCCTTCTGCTGATCCCGACCTCATCGAACATTTCATTTGCTCCGTTCCGGACGCTGCTGAGCATTTTCGCTCTCCTGGCCGCGGCGGCCATTCTGGTCGGGGGATGGTTCTCGCGTTCGATCGGAGAAGGGACTGACCCGCACCGGCACGAAGCCGGCAGGCCGGGAACGCCGGAAGAGGAGACCGCTTCGCGCATCGAGTCCGCGAAGACGGACGGGTCCGGGCCCGCCGCCGATACCGAGCCGGAAACGAATGCCCGCGCCGATGACGGCGCTTCGGCCGCATCGGGCGGGAACGGCGCGGCCGTACTGCTCGAAACTCCGCCGGACGGCGCTTCCGGAGAAGAAGGGGCGCGTGTTGAGACGGTAAAAGACATGGTGATCGAAGAGTCTGAAATGCCGCCGTCCGCCGCTGTATCCCGGGAAGAGACGGACGGAATTACCGGCGCGGAACAGGAGGAACGCCTGCCGGAGAACGAAGATTAGGCGCGTCCCCAGACCTTTCGCAAAAGCCATTCAACGCTCAGCAGCGCGACTCCCAGAGCGAAGACGAGCCAGTTGTCACACAAATAGCGCGTGTACCGAACCGGCTCGGCTGCCGACTCTTTCTTTTCGCGCATCGATCTGAAAAAGCCGTCTGTTCCGCCGGGCGGGATCACTTCGCCGCGGGTGATCTCGGCCAGGCTCCGCGCCAAAGCCGTATCGGCGGCGGGAGATTCGAGTTCGCGGCAGTTGTCCCTAACCAGAAAACGGCGGACCGCTTCGGTCTTCGCACCGTTTTCGTTCACTTCGATCTGCAGAACGTACTCGCCGGGCACGCCGGTTTCGGTGAACGTACCGAGCCGCTCCCGGTCGAGAGGGAAGGGACGGCGTTCCCCCCCGGGCGTGATGACGCTCGCGCTGACCGCCACCTGGTCGGCCGCAAGCGGGTTGTGCGGCATATAGAGAACACGCGCCTGCACGGTTTCGTTCGGGAAAAGGACAGAGCGTTCCTGTTCAATGTCGAGCTCTCCGGGCGCCGGCACGTCGCGTCCGGCGGTCCAGAGGATCAGCTGGCGCCAGAACGTTTCGAACGCGCCGCGCATGCCGCTCATTGCCCACCGCCAGGTGGCATCGGAAAGGAGAAGCGCCGACCGGCCGGCGCCGGTCGAACTGACCAGCAGGAGGGGAAAGGTTTTCCCCTCCGGATCGGCCGCGGTCAGAATCACCTCGGTGTCTTTTTTCGGTTTGCGGTCGTTCGCCGTTTTTTCGCTCAGGCTTTCGAGATCGAGTACCGACTCGAGCGGGGGAAGTTCGTTCCAGATCTTTTTCGACCGTCCTCCTTCGCTCGAAAGACGCGCCAGATAATGCGCGCCCTCCCCTTCGGCGGGGGCGGCGCGCAGAGAGGGTCCTGTGAATCCCGCTTCGGCGTTCTCCCGGTCGAGCGTGTCGCTGAGCCGGATCGGCGCCTTCGAGGCCAGGAAGGGGAATCGGGAAATCTTATTTTCGGCGATCGAACCGAGTCCGGCCAGGAAGATGACCCCCGCGCCGCGTGTGATCTCTTTTTCGAGGAATTCCCGCTCTTCATCATCAAGGTCGTCCGGGTCAATGTCGCCGATGATGATGACACTGTATTGCCGGTCTTCATCGGCCCGCTCGCCGCCGGGGAGCCGGACGTAGTCGACGCTGATTTCCTGTTTCGCGTCGAGCGCCATGCGGATGAACTTGTCCTCGAACCGGCGGGTCCCTTCCAGAAAGAGAACGCGCAGATTTCCCCGCAGAAAAAGGATATACGCGTCGGCGGCGTTGTTCGACGGGGTGATTTCGCCGGGCATGACGCCGGCCGAAACGGTCAGCCGTTTCTGGCCCGGCTCGTCCGACGTGTAGGTGAACCGGAACGGAACAACCTGGCTTTCGGACGAGATGGCGATCTCCTGCCGCGCGATTTCGGCCCCTTCGGCGGAAAGGGTGAGGGGGACCGTCTCGCCGCGGCAGCCCGAGGCGCGCAAAAGTCCTTCGACCGTTACCTCGTTCCCGAGATAGGCGCGTGCCGGAACTGCGGGGAGCGAAACGGCGACATCGCGCAGGTCCGCCTCGTTTTCCGAACCTACGGTACACGTGCAGATCGGGACCCCCGCCGTGCGTGCCGCAAGCGCGGCGTCTTGGGGAGGGATGGGGTCGGCCGCGCGCTGGGCGCCGTCCGAGACGAGGAGAATGCCTAAAAGGCGCTTTCCGGCGTATTGATCCAGAACGGCGGAAATGGCCGAGCCGATCGCGGTTTCTCTCCCCTCCGGTTCGGCGGGAAGGGGGTCATCCGCCGCCAGAGGCACTGCCGTTTCGTCAAACCGAAAGAAGGAAAAAAGCCCGTCGTCCCCCGCACGCCCTTCGCGCAGAGCCTCTTCGGCAGCGGCATACCGCGCCTGCCCGTTATAATCGGCAATCGACATGCTCAGCGATGTGTCAAGGAGCACTGCCGCCGAGGCGGGGAGCTGAAGTTTTCCCTCGCTCTGAAGGGAGGGACGCAGGAGCAGGAGTGCGAAGATCAGCAGGAGAAAAGCACGGAGAAAGAGGAGTGTCCGGCGCCGGCCGGGCGGGAACGAGTTATCTTTCCGGATAAGAAAGAAAAAGACAGCCGCCGCGGCTGTCCAGAGAAGGAGCGCGGCAGCTGTGCTCGAAAAAACGGGGTGTAAGCCGAGTGATTCCATTCACACGTTTCCTGAACCGGAATTATCGTCGGCGGCGATCGCCTCCGCCCTTCGGTGTGCCGCCATGGCGCGCGATATTTCCGCGGACAATATCGCCGATCGCGTCCTGCCAGGTTGGGAAGAGCTTCTCGCCGCTTTCGTATCGGCCGTCCTGACGATCGTCGCGCCGGTCATCACGCTGCGGACGCCGGGTTTCGTCACGCCGAGGACGCATGTCTTCCGGATATTCGTCGTGCGGGGAGTATTCATCGCGCATCCGGCGCTCGCGCCCGGGGCGTCCTGCGCGGTCTTCACGCGGAGCGCGGTCTTCACGCGGGGCGCGGTCTTCACGCGGAGCACGGTCTTCACGCGGGGCGCGGTCCTCACGCGGGGCGCGGTCTTTACGCGGTGCGCGGTCCTCACGCGGAGCGCGGTCTTCACGCGGGGCGCGGCTTATGCGTGAAGGCTCGGCCTTGGCTTGTTCCGGCTTCGGCTCGGCTTTCTTTTTACGGGGGGTGAACGTCACTTCCGGCTCATCGGGGATTCCCCAGAAGTCATTGTCGTCAACCGCTGCGGCATGTGCCGGTTCGGCCGGCTCTTCGGCGGGAGACTCGCTGCCGAAAAGCGAGGCGAACTTTTCTTCCGCTTCTTCACGCGTGATTTTGGCGTCTTTCCCGGCGGACGCCTTTTTCTTTTTCGGGGCCGGCTCGTCAAAGATCTCCGGTGCGTCTTCCGGTTCGGCGGCTTCGCTTACATCTTCGGCCGTGCTCCGTTTCGGAGGACGGCCCCAGTCAACGTCGAGCGAATCCTCGAAATCCCAGTCGAATTCTTCGGCAGCCGGTGCGGAAGCGCGTTTACCGGCCGGTTTGCCGGACGGCTCGTCAGTCTTTTTGGCGCGGACGGCGCGGCGTTTCTTTGCCGGTTTTTCTTCCGGCTCGCCGGTCTCTTCTTTGGAGAGTTCGGCGATCCGCTCTTCGATCTGGCTGGCGATTTCGCGGAACGGCTCTTTCGCCTTTTCGACGATCGCCTCGGCGAGCTTTTCGCGTTTGGCACGTTTGATTTCGCGGTCTTTTTTCTCTTCGGCGGCAACCGCCTTTTCGACCAGACCCTTTTCAGCCTTCCGGCTGCGGCGGGTTTTCTTTTCGGACGGCTCTTCGGCGCCGACGGTCAGGTCGAGCTGGGCATCGGTACTGTCGAACGAGTCGAGGAGAGTCTTTTCGAGGGGAGGGGCGGCTTTCTCTTTTTTAGACGCGCGTTTTCGGGCCGCCGGCGCTTTTGCGCGGCCTTTCGCCGGTTTCACATCGGTTTCTTCGGCGGGCGTTTCCGCATTTTCTTCAAGCGACGAGATGAGATTCCCCCAATGTTCCTTACTCTTTTTGGCCATATTGATCCTAAATACTGCGTAACAAACTTCTGCGGCGCGGCTGGCGAAACGGAACGCCCGAAAATCCCATTGAATCTTAATCCCGGAGAGCCCGAAAAGAGCGGATCGGACCGGGTTCGCCGCAAGCGGGAACTTTCGGGAAGCGCCCCCGAAAACAAGGCCCGGAAAACTCAAGGGGGCGCGGCAAAGACCTTGCCCCCCCATTATAATAACTTCCCATTCAAATGAAAAGAAGTAAATTCAAAAAAATAGGATAATCGGCGGACAGACGGCGATTTTGCCGATTTTGCCGATTGGACGCCGTTCTCATTACGGGAATGCCCACCGGAAACCGCGCCAAAAGGCGCGGAACCCTCATAAAAGCGGGGGCTCCGCGCCTTTCACAACGCTGCCGGAAGGAACCGGTCAGATATCGGTCGAGATCGTATCGGCCTGGATTGTCTCGTTGTCGGGACGGTAGACCGAGTATTCGTCGGTTCCGTCGCCGTCGAAGTCGCCGACGACCGGCTGGTCGCCCGCCCGGCCGAATTCGAACGTATTGTCCGGCTTGTGGTCGCCGTTGGTATCGACGGTCCAGCGGCCGTTTTCGAAGATGCCGACCTCGTCAATTCCGTCGCCGTTGAAGTCGCCGACGACCGGAATGCTCTCTTTCGAGCCGAAGCCGCGGATCTCGACATCCCCTTCGTCCCATTTGCCGTTCCCGTTGACATCGAGACGCCAGGTGCCGTTGTTGTAGACACCGACCTTCGTGATGCCGTCGCCGTTCCAGTCGCCCGTCACACCGCGGTCCCCTTCATGGCCGTATTCGAAGACGTGATCGATCAGGTCGACACGCGTATCGCCGGTTGCCGACTGACGCAGAGTGCGGACCTCGACTTCCACATCCTGGTAGTCGGGGGGCATATTCTTCGGACGCGAGACATTCCGGAAGGTGTTCGGGTTCTTCGACGCCGGAAGGCCGGCTTCGATATCCATCGCCAGCTCGTCGCCGACCCAGCGCGGACCGAAGATGCCGATGTCGGTTTTTCCGTCGCCGTCCCAGTCGCCGGTTACCGGCTGATCCTTCACCTTGCCGCCGAGTTCGGCCCAGAGGTCATCGTCATCCCACTGCCTGTTCCCGTTCAGGTCGAGATACCACATCCCGTTGACGTAGAAACCGACTTCGTCCTGGCCGTCGCCGTTCCAGTCGCCCGAGACGGCGATCGCGCCGTCGGCCCCGATCCGGTATTTCGCCAGCTCGCCGCTGGAACGCATCACGATCCACTGGCCGCGGTTCATCTCCTCGGCCGTGAGGGAGACGAGCGTGTAGCCGTCACGGGCGAACATGCCGCGGTAGCCGGCGACCGATGTGTAACCGTCGATCGAACGCGGATACCCGCCGTTGATGACCGAAAGGTGCCACGCGTAGGGCGAGGTCAGACCGCCGCCGCCGCCGTAGCGGACTTCCGCGACCGGCGCGGGAGCCACGCCGTCGGGCAGATAGTTAAACGGCGAGCCCGGACCGGGATAGTAGCGCGAGGGCAGAATAAGCGGAATGACGCGGTCCTCGTTGATCTTCGGGGTGGGGGTCGGCGGGATGACGG
Source organism: uncultured Planctomycetota bacterium (assembly GCA_900321495.1). Lineage (GTDB taxonomy): Bacteria > Planctomycetota > Planctomycetia > Pirellulales > Thermoguttaceae > RUG695. The sequence continues at coordinate 18,552 of ONWH01000247.1, read as the reverse complement.
TTTCCGTGTATTCGTAGAAGTTATACTGGACGCCGTCCTGGTCGCCCGGCTTGTTGTGCGCGTCGTCCCACGGAATGGTGATGGACGAAAGGACGCGGGTCGCGGACTTGCCGATCGTCTCGCCGTTGAAGTTCCCGACCGACTCGCCGTAATGCTTGTAGACGGCCGAGAGGTCCTGTTCGATAACGGTGTATGTCTTGTTCACCGTCAGGCCGCCGAAGTAGTAGTAGCCGGACGAGTCGGTGTTCCGGGTGACCGTGGAGCCGTCCTCGTTTACGAGGGTGATCGTCACGCCCGAAATCGGAACCTGGCCGGTCGTCACGTCATAGACGTAGCCGGAGATCGAACCGTACTTGATTTCGCCGAAGTTGTACTGAACACCCCTGTTCCCCTCCCAGGTCAGGGCAATCTCTTCGAGGACGCGGCTGTCGTCTTCGGCCCACGTTTCGGGGACGAGCGTACCGGTTTTCACGCCGTTGACCGTGCCGATGTTGTTCATGCGGTTTTTGTATTCGGTCGGCTGGACTTCATGAACGGCGTACTCCTCGTTGATGTCGAGGTTGTCGAAGATGTAGTAGCCGTCGGCGTCGGTCCTGGTGCTGGTGACGTAGACGTAATCGAGACCGTTCCACTTGTAAAGTTCAATCGTCACGCCGGCAATCGGCGCGTCTTTCGAGTCCTTTACGCCGCTGTCGTTCCGGTCCTGGTAGACGTAGCCGGAAATCGAGCCGAGGATCGTTTCGCCGAAGTCGTAATGGACGCCGGTCTCGCCCGGAGCCCAGCCGGACTTGTCGGCGGCGTCCAGATTGACGTCGAAGACGCGGACATCGTCGCCGTAGTCGGTCATCGTGATGATCGAGCCGAGCGTCCTGTCGTTGAACGAACCGACGGTATTCGTCCTGTTCACATAATTTTCGGGCTGGACCTCGTGGATGTAGTATTCGCCGTCAACGTCGAGGTTTTCGAACTTGTAATACCCCGCCGCATCGGTATAGGTCGATGTGATGTAGACTTTCTGCGCCCCGACCTGCTTGTACAGCTCAACGCGGGTGCCGGCGATCCCCTTGTCGCCCGCCGAGAAGGAGTCGCTCGAGTCGCGGTCTTCATAGACGTAGCCGGAGATGTTGACGCGGTTTTCGCCGAAGTTGTACTGGATCCCGCTCTCGTTCCAGCCGTAGCCCGGGCGGGTTGTCAGGTCAATGACGAACAGGCGGCTGTCGTCGCCGTAGGACGAAAGTTTTCTGATTTCGCCGTAGGTTCCGCCGCTGATCGTGCCGATGTTGTTCGTGGCGTTCAGGTAGCTCGACGGCTGGACTTCGTGGATGTAATAGACCTTGTTCAGGTCGAGGTCGGTGAACTCGTAGTAGCCGCTGGCATCGGTGCTTGTCGTGCCGATCAGGGTCAGCGTGCCGCCGGTTTCCTGATAGAGCTCAATGGTGACATCGGCGATCCGCGCGTCGGCGCCGCTCAGCGCCTTGCTGTAATCAAGGTCCTCATAGACGTAGCCGGAGACCGAGAAGAGTTTCACCTCGCCGAAGTTGTTTTCGATCCCGTGTTCGAACGGATTGATGTTGATCCCCTCGATGACGCGGGCATCGGCCGAAAACGCCGAGTCGTGAACAACCGCGCCGCGGATATCGGTCGGACCCCAGACGTAACCGGCGGTATTTTCGGCATTGTAGTAACCGGAAGGCTGCGTTTCGTGCAGCGCGTAGGTCGCCCCGCGTTCCAGCCCCAGGAAGTAATAGCTCCCGTCCGCGGCGGTCTTGGTGCTGCGCTGATAGACATAAACGCCGTCAACCAGCTTGTACAGCTCGACCGAGACGTTGGCGATTCCGATATCGCCGGCGTCAAAATCGCCGTCCAGATTCCGGTCTTCGTAGACGTTCCCGGCGATCGTCCCCCAGAGAACCTTCCCGAAGTTGTTCTGAATCGACGAGGAACCGCCGACCAGGTACTCGGTGGTCAGAAGAAGCGGGTCGGGACTGACCGGATTGTCCTGCGCGCGGGCGCACTTGTCATAGTAGTAGACATCCTCGCCGTAGACCTGGCCGTAGTAGATATTCGACTCGCAGATTACCTGGTAGGTTCCCGGAAGAAGGTCGGTGAATTCGTAGTAGCCGTTTTGGTCGGTCTTCGCGGTCAGCGCCCTGCCGTCTTTGGTGTAGGGCACAAAATCGCCGGATTCGTTCTGGTGGTAGAGCGTCATCTCGACGCCGGACAGGGCGTAGTCGCCGTCCGCCGGTCGGTAGTAGCAGTCCCAGACCACATCGGCATAGACGTAGCCGGATATCTCGACCGGCTTGGGGGTCAGCGGGATCGTCTCCATCACGCCGGTGGTGTTCAGGCCGCCGTCGGTGAACGGGTCGTCGCAGATGTCGTCGACGATGTTGAGCCGTCCGTCGATGACGTAGACGTCTTTGTAGAAGAGGGTCGTGTCGAGCTGCTCGTATTGGTTCGAGGTGAAGGCCGCCGAGAAGTTGACCCCGGCATGCTCCATTTCGATCCCTTCGAAATTCGACTTGGTGTAATACGAATCCCCGGAGAAGTTCACGAAGTCGACGTCGACTTCAAAGACCAGCTTCTTTCCGGCGGTGAAGACGTCGTTGCGGAACTGGATCGTCAGCGACGTCGCGCCGTCGCCGATCTTGTCGGTATGGCCGTCTTTGTAGGTGAAGTAGTAGTCGAAGTCGCCGGCTTTGATATCGCTCAGCGGCGAGACGATGAACGGGTCATGGCCGGTATCGTAGTTCCCGCCGTTCGGTTCGGCCGCGGTGGTGTCGAAGAACGCGTAAGCTCCGCCGTCGCTGTATCCGAGCTCGAAGGTGACTTCCTGCATCGCCAGCGAGGTATCGGCGACATCGGTGACGAAACTCAGGTACCACCGGTCGCCCATTTCCTGGTCGTTGTTTTGTTCAAGGATCACACCGCCGATCGTTACCGTATCGACCGCCAGCAGTTCACGGCGTTCGAGTTCCTCGACGCGGCAGAGCCTGTTCATCTTCACCGGGCTCGCCTTCTTGTGAACGAAGCGCTTCTTCTCGTACAGGGACGAGACGGAAACCGCCTCCGGCTCCGGCTCGGGAGCGATGGTCAGGACGGATTCGTGTTTGCGACCGCGGCGGAATAAATCAAATAAACTCACGGCTGAACCTCTTTTTTATAATAATTTTTTCAGATCTGAAAATCTTCGTAACTTCCGAATAATTTCACTGTTTCAGGAACGGCCAGAACCGGACGGTCGTATCGAAACCGCCGCTGAGGAGTTCCCCCTTGTCCAGGTCAAAGTGAAGCGCGGCGATCGTGCCGGTATGCCCGTAGCCGCGGGCGATTTCCGAGGCGTCTTCGAGGTTCCAGACCCGAATCGAGTTCAGGCTGTCCCCCGAGGCGAGGATGTCGCTGCCGCAGAAGCAGAGCGAGAAGGTCTTTCCGATTGACGCGGAAAGCATCTGTTTCTTCTGCCCCGACACGGCGTTCCAGACGAAGATCGCCGGAGACTCGCCCCCGGCGGCGATCAGCGCGCCGTCCAGGCTGAACGCAAGGGTCAGAAGACGCCGCCCGTCGGTCCGGAGGTCTTTCCGGTGTTTGAACGTGTCGGCGTCCCAGAGACGGACGATTCCGCTCCGGCCCGCGGCGGCCAGGGTCGCACCGTCGGGCGAAAAGCGGATCACGGTATTTCCGGCCCCCGGCATGGCGAGGGTCGTTTTCGCTTTCCCCTGGGCGATATCGAATATCGTCACCTGCGGATCGTAGCCGCAGACGGCCAGATACCGGCCGTCGGGCGAGAAGGCGATCGACTCGGCGCCGTTGCCGACCTTCGAGAGGGTTTTGGTCGACTTCCACTCGCCGGTATCCCAGAGTTTGATCGAACCGTTGTGGCTGAGCGTGGCGAGCGTCACCCCGTCGTTCGAGAAGGCGAGACTCCGAATCCAGTCGTCATCGGCGCGGAAATGTTTCAGCAGTGCGCCGTTTGAGAGGTCCCAGACCGCCAGATGACAGTCGTCCCCGCCGGTGACCAGTTCGTTTTTCGCGGGAACGAACGCCAGAGACGTGGTAAGCGGGTACTTGTCGACATCTTCCCAGGTGTAGCTGAGGACCCGGCTCGCCTCAACCTTCGGCGCGGCTGTCGGGTATTCCGGTTCCGTCTCCGCCGCTATCCGCGAAGTGAACACCGCCAGACCCGACATGGCGAGGGTCCGGAGGAAGTCGCCCCGATTCATCTTGATTTCCGTCATTGTTGTTTCGGCCGTTCTTTGCGGTAAGGATGACTCCGCCCGTTCCGGAAAGGGAGACGGGGCGGCATGAGGGCATGACGGCAGAATACGGCCCTGCCGCCACGGAATAATTCTTGTTCCATCTATCGGCAGAGGCTCCGACAAATGTAAAGAGGAAATTTTGAAAAAAACATTCTTTAACGGTTTTTCCGGAAATGCCGGTTGCGCACATTCCGCGCCGTGCGCCCGGAGCGGAAAAAAGAGAGATTTCGCGAAACTCCCGCGCGAAGGGAACGTTTAATCCATCGGTACCGTATGTTATAATGGGGAAGTCGTGAGTTTGGGAAAAAGACCGTAGTACCCGTTGCTGCGTGAACCGAATCGGTATGAGATCATGAGCGATACCAGGCATTCCGGCGGTGCGATCCGCAAACTGTTCACCACCCTTTTCGTCCTGGCCTTTCTGGGCGCGGGCGGCTGGTGGGGGTGGAAGCATTTTTTCAGCGGCGGCGGGGCGAAGGCGAGCGTCATCTACTCGAAGGTGACCCGCGGCACCTTCGTCCATGAAATCGTCGGGAAGGGGAACGCCCAGAGCGCCAAAAACGTCGACGTGACCTGCCAGGTCGAAAGCAACGGCGGCACGACGATCATCTGGCTCGTTCCGGAAGGGGAGCATGTCAAAAAGGGGGACCGGCTCGTTGTTCTCGACTCGTCGGACCTTGAAGACAAGGCGAGCACGCAGCAGATCACCTGCAATACCAACAGCGCCTCGGTCGCCTCGTCGCGCGCCTCGCTGCGGACCGCCGAACTTTCCCTCGAAGAATACATTGAGGGGACGTTCGAACAGAACTGGATGACGATCGAAAACGATATCTACACCGCCCGGGAAGAGCAGAAAAAGGAGGCCGACTCCGTCGCCTATACCAAGAAGCTTGTTCAGTTCGGGTACACGACGACCGTTCAGCTCGAATCGGCGCTGGTCGCCGAGCAGAAGCAGGTGAACACCCTAAAGAGCAACCTTTTAAAGCAGGCGGTTCTCCTGAAATATACCAGTGAAAAGGAGATCACCAAACTGATGGCGGATATCGAGACCGCCCGCGCCAAACTGAGCAGCGACACCTATTCGGCGGAAGTGGCGAAGAACCGGCTCGACCATTTCCTCCAGCAGCTCGAATACTGCGTGGTCCGCGCGCCGGCCGACGGTCAGGTCGTCTATGCCAACGAAGACGTCTGGCGCGAGTCGGATATGATCCAGGAAGGCTCGAAAGTCTACGCCAATCATGTGATGGTCCGTCTGCCCGACCCGATGGAGATGCAGGTCAAGGCGATGATCAACGAGTCGAACATTGCCAACGTCAAGGTCGGCATGAAGGCGAAAATCGTCTTCGACGCGCTCTCCTCGCAGTCGTTTGAAGGAACGGTCAGCAAGGTGAACCAGTATCCGGAAGCCCGCTGGATGTCGTCGTCGAAAGACTATGTGACGATCATCGACATCGACAATCCTTCCGATAAGATCCGTTCCGGTCTGACCGCCCAGGTCCAGATCGAGGCGCAGCGGATCCCCGACGTCCTGATGGTTCCGGTCCAGTGCATCGTCGAAGTCGCCAAGAAGACGTATGTGATCACTTACAGCAACGGCCAGTGGGGCTGCAAAGAGGTCAAACTCGGCCTGTCGAACGACAAGCAGGTGATCATCGAAGAAGGGCTCGGCGAGGGGGAGCAGGTTGTCAGCGGCGCGCGCCAGTACAAGAGCAAAGTCCATTTCCCCGGGATGCCCGAGAAGCCGAAGCCGGAGGACGGCGCGGAGCCTGAAGAAGACGAAAACGCCGAAGAGGGTCCCATGCCCGGTTTCCCGCAGGGCGGGGAAGGCGGCCCGGCACCGGGAGCGTTCCCCGGCGGGGCGCCGGCCGGACCTTTCGCCGGAGCGCCCGCCGGAGCGCCTGGCGGAGCCGACCCGTCCGAAGAGCCTTCGATTGAAAAACTGAAGCAGAAGGAGAAGACCGCCGAGGAGGAAGAGAAGGACCAGGCGCTTCTCGACTACTTCGTTTCGCTGATCAAGCGGGGCGAGAGCGACGAGTTTGCCCGGCTCGAATCACTCGTTCCCTACTTTGACATGACCGCCATGGAGATCTGCCAGGAGGCCGACATGGACGGCGACAAGCAGATCACGCGGGAGGAAATTTCTGAGGCGCTCCCCCTCTGTCTCCCGTTCTTCGACGACTGGGACCGCACCAAGAAGGGAACGCTGAGCCGCACCGACCTGGTGATCGGATTCTGTACCGCGCGGATCAAATACCAGCGGATGCAGCAGACCCTTTCCGACGACGACGGCGAACAGAGCGCGATGAAATTCGTCTTTAAAAAGGAACCGTCCGAAATCTTCGCATTCCTCGACCGCAACGGCGATAACGTCATCGATGCGACCGACGCTCCGGAAGGGGAAACCGAGATATTCGGCGAGATGCTCGAACGGTTCGACCTGAGCAAAGACAGCCGGATCAACGCCGACGAGTTCTCGAAGGGGATCACCCGCTTTAAGCAGGAGATGGGAAAGACCACGGCGGTGCAGAGCAGCCCGAACGCGCCGCAGGGCGGCGGCCGGCGGCCGCCCCGATAACCGCACGAACGACGTCATGACATCAGAAACAACGCAATACGCGGCGCTCCTTTCGGGGGTCACGCGCGAATATGTCCTCAAGGGGGAAACCGTCCGGGCCCTGCGCGGGGTCGACTTGAAGGTTCCCCGCGGCGATTTTGTGGCCATTATGGGGGCTTCCGGTTCGGGAAAGAGCACGCTTCTGAACCTGTTGGGCTGTCTCGACCGGCCGACCGCGGGGAAGATACTGCTGGGGGAGGACGACGTCACCGAGCTGGACGACCGCGCCCTTTCGGAAATCCGCGGGAGCCGAATCGGATTTGTGTTTCAGTCGTACAACCTGATCCAGCAGCTGACGGTCATTGAGAACATTGAGGTGCCCCTCTTTTACCAGAAGAACGTCACTTCCCGGTCCCGTCAGCGCTGTATCGAACTGGCGAAGATGGTCGGTCTGGGCGACCGGCTCTATCACCGGCCGACCCAGCTTTCCGGCGGCCAGCAGCAGCGTGTGGCGATCGCCCGCTCGCTGGTCAACGACCCGTATTTCATTCTTGCCGACGAACCGACGGGGAACCTCGATTCTGTCACGACCCTGGAGATTCTCGATCTGCTCGACCGGCTCAACGAAGAGGGGCGTACCATCATTCTGGTGACGCACGAGGACGAAGTCGGCGCGCGAAGCCGCCGGATCGTCCGACTGCGGGACGGTCTGATCGAGTCGGACGAGCGCCTGGCCGAAATTCCGCCTCTCCCCGAACCGCCCGAATCTTCCTCCGCCGGATAGCCGCCGTGCCGGGACGCACCCACAAAGATGCTTTGGTTTAGAACTTTACTTTTAGGGGTCAAAAGCCTCCTGCTCCATCCGCTCCGTTCCCTTCTGACGGTCCTGGGGATCTTCATCGGGGTCGCGAGCGTGATTTGGCTTCTGGCGATCGGCGAAGGGATCAGCCGGAAAGCGCAGGAACAGATCGAAAGTCTCGGCGCCGACAACATCATCGTCCGCACGATCAAGCCGCCGAACGAGGTGCTCAGTCAGAACAGCCGCGGGGGGCGCGGAATGCAGATTCCCGAGTTCGGCCTGACGCGTGAAGATTTCTCGCGCCTTTCCGAGACGATCCCGACGATTATCCAGGCGATTCCCGTTCGGGAAGTCCGTGAAACGTTCCACAACGGCAGCCGCAAAGTCGACGGCCGCCTGGTGGGGTGCACCGCCGACTACCTCGACATCACCAAGCAGAAGGTCTTTGAAGGGCGCTTTCTGGACGAGATGGACAACACCAAACTGCGCGATTTCTGCGTGCTGGCCTCAAAGACCGCCGAACAGCTTTTCCCCTTCGAGGATCCGATCGGGCGGATGGTGCGGATCGGGGACAATTACAACTTCACGGTGGTCGGCATCATGCAGTCGCGCGCGCCGTCGGCGGCGGCGGGCGGCTCGCTCGATTCCCAGGATTTTTCGTTTGACATTTACATTCCGATCAACACGTTCAGGGTGCGGATCGGCGATACGGTCGTGCGCCGTCTGAGCGGTTCGTTCGAGGGACAGACCGTCCAGCTGAACCAGATCACGCTGAAAGTCGACAGAATCGAAAACGTCACCGAAACCGCCGAGATTATCAAGCTCGATCTGGCGGCGCACCACAAGTATGAGGATTACGGCGTCACCGTCCCGCTTGAACTTCTGGAACAGGCGAAGACGACCCGGCTGATGTTCAACATCTTTATGGGGCTCATGGCGGGAATTTCGCTTGTCGTCGGAGGGATCGGGATCATGAACATCATGCTGGCGACGGTTACCGAACGTACGCGCGAGATCGGAATCCGCCGGGCGCTCGGCGCGAAACGGGAAGACATCATCCGGCAGTTCCTGATCGAGACGGTTGTCCTTTCAATCGTCGGGGGCGGGCTGGGAGTCCTGGTCGGCCTCACCTGCGGCCCGGCGACGGAACTGGCCATGTTCCTGTTAAAGTATTTCAAACCGGACGCCGTGGCGAACCTCCCCCCGATCATTCAGAACATGAAACCGATCATCGTCTACTGGTCGATTCCGCTGGCGTTTTCGATCTCCCTGCTGATCGGCGTCGTCTTCGGCCTCTATCCCGCGGTCCGCGCCGCGTCGATGGATCCGATCGAGGCGCTCCGGCACGAGTAGCCGCGCCGCACCGGCGCTGTGTGTACATCAAACGGGCCGCCCCCGCGGGACGGCCCGTGTCGCGTTTGTTCCGAAAAACGCCCCCGGCCGTTCGGACCGGAGGCGGGTGAGATATTCCGCTTCTGAAACGTGTTTCCGTTCAGAAGACGCCGAAGTCAGCGTTCGGATCTCCCGGTTCGTAGGCGGCGAAAACCGCGTCCGCGGCGCGGACCGGGCGGGGATAGGAGAGGTCGTCGTCGCCCGCTTCAGCGCCCCAGTTCGAGCCCAGGAAGTTCCGGTCGAGACCGCCGATGTCGCCGTCCGCATTGATGTCGGCATAGTATCGGTATCCGTCGTCCCCCTCTTCGGTGCCCCACGAGGTTGCCAGGATGTTCCGGTCAAGACCGCCGATGTCACCGTCATTGTTGATGTCCATCGGGCAGACGTTGAACGTTTTGGCCCGGCTCCACTCCGAATCGGTGTAGGAGACGCCGTCCCCCAGAGCGCGGACGCGGTAGGTCACGTCGGCGCCGTAACTCAGGCCGCGGACCACCGCATCGGTTCCGGCCGCCGCGGCGCTCGACCAGGACGATCCGTCGGCCGTGTACTGAACCTCGTAACCCGATGCGTTGTCAACTGCCGTCCATTGAAGCAGATGCCGGTTCGCGCCGTGGGAAACATAGATGCCCCTGTTTCCTGTTGTGATTGTCGGCGCCTCAAGCTGCTCGATGACGCTCCCCTGGTATTCATACGCGCCGAGATCGACGATACCGCCGACAATCCTCGGATTTCCCGCCAGGTCGGTCTGGGCGGCGACATAGGAGTTGTTCCCTTTGTTTATCGCCTGTGATCCCTGCGCCAGAGAATAATCTCCGCCCCCCGCGTTCTCGAAAAGCGGCTTTGAGGGATTATAAGGCAGACAGTTTGCCGACTCTGTCCAATCCGTGAAAGACGAAAGAACATTGCAGGCGTAGTCGGAGGCGGTTTTCTTGTAAACGTCTTCTCCTTCAATGTTCGAAGAGTTCAGCGCAATAATGGAATTAAGCATCGTCAGCCTGCGGCCGCTGTTGTAAATCCCGCCGCCGCGTGACGCCGCGGAGTTTCCCGAAAGGGTACCGTTGGCCATCGTCAGGGTACCGATGTTGTAGACTCCGGCGCCGTCGGTGTCCGCACTGTTCATCGAAACGCTGCAGTTGGTCATCGTCAGCGTTTCACCGTTGAAAATGCCGCCGCCGGCGGCGCCGAAAGCTTCGTTCTCCGTCACAGTGCAGGCGGTCATGGTCATCGTGCCTTCGTTGCGGATCCCGCCGGATCCGTAGGCCGCGTTTTGTACAACGGAACAGCCGTTCATTGTCAGAAGGTCGAGATTGAAGATGCCTCCTCCGTCGCCGTACGCGGTATTCAGCTCTAACCGGCAGTCCGTCATTGTCACCATGCCGGACCGGTTGTAAATGCCGCCGCCGTTGGTGTCCGCGGAATCCTCTTTAAGGGTGCAGCCGGTAAGGATCAGCGTTCCGTCCCTGTTGTAGATCCCGCCCCCGATTTCGGCATAGCCGTTTGTCATGGTCAGCCCGATCAGTTCAACTGGATTTTCTTCCGTTCCGCCGCTCACATAAAAGATGCGGCTTCCCCAGCCGGCGTCAACCGTTATTCCGCCGATCCCGGAAGCGTCAATCGTGATCCCCGCGTTAATTTCAAGCTGCGAACCGCGAAGTCTGATTTTTTTACCCGCAAGGCCTGAATCAAATGTGACAGTGCCTCCCTCGGCCGTGCAAAGAATGGCTTCGCGCAGTGAAACCAGGTTGTCGGTAAAATCGACGGTATCGAGATTCGTTGTGACGACCGTCGAATCCGAAATCAGAAATTCGTATGCCCCGATATCGACGGCAAGACCGACGATACGCGCTTTTCCCGCAAGGTCGGTTTCGCTGTTAACATAACTGTTGTCGCCCGAATCGATCGCTATGCTTGTCGCCGACAGGGCAAGATCGACCGAGTCGTAATTGACAAGATGCCCCGCCCCGTCAAAAACCGGTGCGGCCATGAAGTCGGGGTCCAATCCGACGATACTGGTATCGGGAATCGTACCGCCGTAATCCCGGATGTCCTTTTTCCCGCCGCCCGCGGCGTAGTTGAGGGTGACAATCGAGTTCTGCAGTCCGATGCAGTTTTTGGCGTAAATCCCTCCGCCGTCGCGCGCGGAATTTCCGGCAACGGTTGCGCTCGAGATCATCAGCTCACCGTCGCCTGCGTGGTAAATCCCGCCGCCGTTGTTCGCGGTATTTCCGAAAACGGCCGAGTTGGTCATCGCCGAAGAGCCTTCATCGGATCCGCTGTAAAACCCACCGCCGCTGCCGCCCGCGGAATTGCCGGAAATGAACGAATACGTAACCGCCGCCCTGCCGGACCCACCGTAAATTCCGCCTCCGTCGCTCCCCGCTGAATTTACGGAGATATCCGATTTGGTGATCTTCAGCGTGCCGGAGTTGTAAATCCCGCCGCCGTTGCCCTGCGCGGAATTTTCGGAAATCGCCGTGCCGGTGACTGTCAGCGAACTGCCGGGATCATTGTAAATTCCGCCGCCGCTTCCGTTCGCGGAATTTGCGGTAACCGCCGTGTCGGTCACCGTCAGTGTGCCGGAGTTGTAAATTCCGCCGCCGCTGTCCGCTGAATTCCCGAAAATAACGGAATCGGTGATCTCCAACACGGCGGAATTGCTGATCCCGCCGCCGATTGTTCCGTTGCCGCCGGTCACGGTCAGGCCGATCAGTTTGACGGGCGCCGACGCGGTTCCCGCCCCCACACTAATAACGCGGCTTTTTCCGTCCCCGTCAATCGTTATTCCCTTAGCGCCTGTTGCGTCGATGGTGATAACTTCACCGATGAAAAGATCCGTCCCGTTCAGAACGATCGTCTCTCCGGCCAGCGCGGGGTCAAACGTCACGACATCGCCCCGTTTCGCGTAGAGAATCGCTTCGCGCAGCGAAATCAGGTAGTCGGTATTGTCGACGACATCCAGCGCCGTCGTTACAATCAGCGAAGGATCTTCAACCTCCTTTTCACACCGCTCCGGATATTCATAAGCCCCGATATCGACGGTGGGGGTTGTCTTCCATGCGGCGTAAATGCGCGGGTTTCCCGCCAGGTCGGTCTGGGCGGTCACATAACGGTTATCGCCTGTATCGATCGCCGGACTTGTCGGCGAAAGGGTGAGGTCAAGCGAAGCCCCGTTGATCAGCCTGCCGGTTCCGTCAAAGACCGGCGCGGTTTTGAATCCGGGATCCGTTCCGATAATACTCGATTTAGAGGAAATACTGCCGACGTTGCGAACGTCATCCAGTTTATCGGGTCCGGCGTAGTTGAACGACGCGATCGAATTGGTGAGTGTCAGCTTGCCGGTGTCCCCGTTGTAAATTCCGCTGCCGCCGCCCGCGGAATTGCCGGAAACGGTCGTGTTGTTAACCGTCATCTCGCCTGTGTTGCAAATCCCCCCGCCGATCTCCGCGGAATTCCCGAACATTGCCGTGTCTGTGACCGTCAGCGAACCGGAATTGAGAATTCCCCCGCCGCTTGTGCTCCTTCCGCCGGTCACGGTCAGGCTTATCAATTTTACGGGAGCCGATTTGGTTCCCGCCACCGCATTGAAAACACGGCTCTTTCCGTCCCCGTCTATCGTCATTCCCTGAACGCCCGCCGCGTCGATCGTGACCGCCTTGTCGATGAAAATCTCCGTCCCGTCCAGAACGACCGCCTTCCCCGCCAGCGCGGCGTCAAAGGTGATGACATCGCCCGCCTTCGCGTAGAGAACCGCCTCCCGCAGCGAAATCAGCCGATCGGTATCGTCAATAACGTCAAGCTCCGTCGTTACGGTCAGTGAAGGCGTCTCAGCCTCTTTGACAACCCGCCCCTGATATTCATACGCCCCGATATCGACCGTGGCGGCCGCTTTCCATGCGGCGTAAATACGCGGGTTTCCCGCCAGGTCGGCTGTGGTCTCGACGACACTGTTCGTTCCCCGGTCGATGGCCCAGCCCGCCGACGAAAGCGAGAGGTCCAGTTCGTCGAAATTAATCAGTGCTCCCGATTCAAACACCGGCGCCGTCACAAAGCCCGGATCAAATCCGACGATGTTGGAGCTGCCGGAAATCGGGTAGCTCACGTTGTAGATGTCGCTGCTGTCGTCTTCGTCATCGTTGAGAGCAACGACCGTATTGGACATGGTCAGTTCGCCGCCCCCGTTGTATATTCCGCCGCCGACGCCCGCCGTATTGCCGGCGACGGTCAAATTGGTGATCATCAGCATCCCGTAATCGTCGCTGTAAATCCCGCCGCCGTTTCCGTATGCGGAATTTCCGAAAACGGCCGTGTCGGTAATCGTCAGTATGCCGGAATTGGAAAACCCGCCGCCGTTTTCGTATGCGTAATTCCCGGAAACGGCCGTGCCGGTGACCGTCATTTCGCCGATGTTATAGACCCCGCCGCCGGTGTCCGCCGTATTCCAGGAAACATCGGAATTGACAATCGTCACTGAGCTGTTCTCGCCGTTGTAAATTCCGCCGCCGATGCCCGCGTCATTCCCGGAGATGACCGAATTGGTGATTGTCACTGTGCCGGAAAGCCAGTTGTATATCCCGCCGCCGAAGTCTCTGGCGGAATTCCCGATAATGACCGAGTCGGTGATTTTGAGTACGCCGTCGTTGTAAATTCCGCCGCCGAAGTCTCTCGGGGCGTTTCCTCCGGTGATCGTCAGGCCGATCAGCTCAACCGGAGCGGAAGACGTCCCGCCGAATATGTAGAACACCCGGCTTCTTCCGGCGGCGTCAATCGTGATTCCGCCGATGCTTGTGGCGTCAATCGTGATTCCGTTGGAGATTTGGAGCTGCTGCTGGTCTGTACCGAGTTTTATCGTTCTTCCGGCCAGCGACTGACTGAAAACAATCCTGTCCTTCGCCGAAGCCCGTCCGAGCGCCTCGCGGAGCGAAATGACGTTATCCGATGAGTTCCAGCTTGCCGGGTCAACGGCCGTGTTCACCACCCAGGTTGTCGCTTCGGTCGGTGCCGGCAGGACGGCGGCTTCCTGCCCCGTTCCTCCGGCGGTTACGGCCAGCAGCGTTCTTTCTTCGAGTGATTCAAGACGGAGTCTGCGTTTGTTCATCTCGGTTCCCCAAGTCTAGGAAAGCAAAACGGTAAGGCGGCGGCCCGCGAGATACCGGACGGGACGCTTGTCCGGCGGCGAAAAGGGGCCGCGGACAGATCCGCCCGTATTGTGCATATCATGTATGTCATCTTCCCCGTGTTTTGCCGGCCCGCCGTTTCCGACTCGAAAGACAATCCCCCCGTGCCCCGGTTTCGGACTGTTCCGAAAAACGGGGGTTATTCTTTCAGCGCGGCGGCGACGAGCTGTTCCGCCTCGGCGAGGATCCGACGGAGGTGATCCTCTCCCAGGAACGATTCGGCGTAGATCTTGTAGATGTTTTCCGTTCCGCTCGGCCGTGCGGCGAACCAGCCGTTTTCGGTTGCGACTTTCAGCCCGCCGATCGGCGCGCCGTTCCCGGGCGCGTGTGTCAGGATCGCGGTGATCGCCTCGCCGGCGAGCGTCTTTTCGGCGACGTTATCGGGAGAGAGACGGGAAAACGCCTCTTTCATTTCGAGGGTTGCGGGGGTGTCGTTCCGCGCGTAGACCGGATTGCCGTACATTCCGGTCAGCTCCCGGTAATGGATTCCCGGGTCTTTTCCGGTCCGCGCGAGGATTTCCGCCGCCAGAAGCCCCATGATCAGGCCGTCCTTGTCGGTGGTCCAGACACCGCCGTCGAACCGGAGAAAACTCGCGCCGGCGCTCTCTTCCCCGCCGAAAAGGAGGGAGCCGTCGAACAGGCCCGGCACGAACCACTTGAACCCGACCGGAACTTCGACCAGGCGCCGGCCGGCCGCCGCCGCAACACGGTCGATCATTCCGCTGGAGACGAGGGTCTTTCCGATTCCCGCCTCCCCGGGCCAGCCGCCGCGTGTCTCGACGAGGTATTTTACCGCGACCGCCAGAAAATGGTTCGGGTTCATCAGACCGACCGACGGAACGACGATCCCGTGCCGGTCCGAGTCGGGGTCGTTCGCGAACGCGACGTCGAACCGGTCTTTCAGACCGATCAGACGGGTCATTGACCAGGGGCTGGAACAGTCCATCCGGATCTTGCCGTCCCGGTCGCAGGTCATGAACGAGAAGGTCGGGTCGAGCGAGTCATTGACAACGGTCAGGTCGATCCCGTAACGGTCGGCGATCGGTTTCCAGTAGCGGAGCGCCGCGCCCCCCAGGGGATCGACTCCGATTCGGATCTTCGCGCGGCGTATCACCTCAAAGTCGATGATATTTTCGAGATCCGCGACGTAATCTTCGGCGAAATCAATGGCGGTCAGTCCTTCGGCGCCGGCCAGTTCCGGTTCGGACAGCGCGCTGACTCCCGCGCCGGCCGCTTCGAGGATTTCATTCGCCCGCGCCTCGATTTTCGAGGTGATATCGACGTCGGCGCCCCCGCCGTTAGAGGTGTTGTACTTGATCCCGCCGTCGGACGGCGGGTTGTGCGACGGGGTGATGATCAGACCGTCGGCTTTCGAATCGTGCGTCCGGTTCCAGGCGAGGATCGCCCGCGAGACCGCCGGGGTCGGCGTGACGCCGTTTTCCTTTTGGTAGATGACCGGAACGCCGTTCCCCGCCAGAACCGAAAGGGCGGTCGCGTGAGCGGTTTCGGAGATCGCGTGGGTGTCGCGCCCCAAAAAGATGGGACCGGTATACCCCGCCCCGCGGCGGTATTCGGCGACCGCCTGAACGATGGCGCGGATATGCGACTCGGTAAAGGTTCCCAGAAGAGGGGTGCCCCGATGCCCGCCGGTTCCGAACCGGACCCGCTGGCTCTTAACCGCCGGGTCAGGCTTTTTTTCGAAATAATCCCGCCGGAGCTGATCCGGATCGATCAGAATCTCTTTCGGCGCCGGTTTTCCCGCCAGTTCGCTCACGGTCATTTTCGGCCTTTCTTTCCTATTAGATATTGACTCTCTTCGACGCAATTTGGTATGATCCCCCGACCTGCCTCCCCGTCCTCATTCTACGCGGCGGGGAGATTTTTAACAAGGGGTTCGGCGTTAAGCCGGCTTACCGGAATCGGGCGGTATCCATTGAGCAAACAGCAACAGAAAACCAAGCCGAAACCGAAGAAGAAGTCGTCGATGTTCGGGTGCCTGACCACGCTGCTGGTTCCGGTCCTCTGCGTCGTCGCCGTTCTCTGCTGGAAGAAGAACGAGGTCGCCTGCCATTTCCTGCGCGGGGAACTCGCCAAACGGTTCCCGGAATTCCGAATCGACATCGGCGCGCTCCGGCTCGAGTCGGGCGGGGTGGCGGTCAGCCGCCTCAATGTGGCTCTGCCGGCGCAGGGCGGGTTTTCCGAGACTCCGCTTTTCGGGGCGGAAGAGATCCGGGTTGAGGTTCCTCTGTCGATTTCGGCGCTTCTGCAGAAGAAGTTTACTCCGCGCCATATTCTGATCACCCGGCCGACGATCGCCGTCAACGAGCGGACCATGGCGGCGATGGCGGCGCTTTCCAAAGGGGGAGAGCCGATTGAGGTTCCGTATGTCCCGGTCGATATCCGCGGCGCGAGCGTCGAGGTCTTCCTTCCGACGAAGGGGAGCGACGGCCAGCCGCACAAGATGGTCTATTCGGGGATCGACGCGGTTCTGATTCCGCCCGCGGAACCGGGTCAGGCCGCCCCGGAAACCGTGCCGGGACAGAATCCCCAAACGTGGAATACGGCGGCGCAGAATACTCCGCCGCAGCAAAACGCGCCGCAGCAGAGTACCCTGTCGCGGATCGCGAACCATCGGTTCGGCGAGGACCCCCTGGCCGACGGGTTCGCCGCCCTTTCGCTGATCGGCGACGTGCTGAACCAGGATTCGAAATCCTCTTCCGCCGCGCGGGACGCCGCGCCGGCGGCGCAGCCCGCACCGGCCGATCCGACCCGCTGGCAGATCCGCGGCACGTGTGAAAACAGCCTTGTCAAGGGAGTGACGTTCGACGGGAACGCCGCGCCCGATTTTTCGGCCGTCACGATTACCGGCCGGGTCGACGCGCTCGAACTCGGCCAGCGGGTTCTTTCGCCCCTGGTCGATCTTTCGGCGGTCAAAGACAAGGTGCAGTCGTTTACCGGGAGGACCTCCTTCGCGTTCACCATCGAGTGGAGCGCCGAACGGGGGCTGAATTACAAGGTCGACGGGAACCTCTTTCAGGGGAGCATGACGACCCCTCTTTTAAGCCATCCGATTTCGGATCTTTACGCGCATTTCCGGTTCGACCCGACTCACGCCGAGATCGACCGGCTTACCGCGCGGAGCGGGCCCGCGGTGATCCTGGCCGAGTTTTCCGGCGAGGGAAAACCGTTCGCCTGGCAGATGCGCGCGCAGTTCGAGGAGCTTCCGATCGATCAGTCGGTCCTCTCGCTCCTGCCACACGGCGCCGGGCGCGAGCGGCTCGGCACGCTCGCCGACCTGACCTTTGCCGGGACCGCCAAGATCAACCTGGCGCTGCACGGTGTCGATAAGACAATAGCCCGCCCCACCCTTTCGGTCAGCTGCAAAGACCTGGCGCTTTCGCACCAGGTCTTTCCGTTTAAACCGGACCCCCTTTCGGGGAATCTGCAGCTGGACGAAGCCGGGCGGCTCCGTTTCCTTTTCAAGTCGGAAGGGGAGACGCGCCGCCTTCGCCTTTCGGGGGAATACCCGAACATTGACGACCGGCAGGGGATCGTCCGTCTCGACGCCGAGCGTCTGCCGATCGACGCGAGGCTGATCAGTTCGATGAACGATGACTACCGCGATGTGATCGAGTCGCTCCGGCCGGGCGGGTATCTGAGCGCGGTGGCCGAACTGAAACAGCAAGGCGCTGATCCCGACGAACTGCAGATCGATATCGAACTTGACGAGGCGTCGATCGCTTATGACCTCTTTCCGATGCCGGTTACCGGAATCACCGGGCATATCACCTGCGAAAACGGCGACTGGCGGTTCGACGATCTGCGCGGCAAGAGCGGCGCGGCTCTTTTCACCGCCGAAGGGACAGCCGGTGTGACCGGCAAAATGCCGCGGTTTTCGATGCGGGTGCATGCCGAACGGTTTCCGCTCGGCGAAGAGTTCACCGCCGCCCTGATCGATCCGCAGCAGCGCGAACTGGTCGAAAAGCTTCATCTGCGCGGCGCCGCCGACGCCGATATTCAGATGACGTATATCCCGGAAGAGGACCGGCTCGATCTGAAAGCCGACGGGACCGTGCGTCCGGACGAAACCCTCTTCAAGCCGGAGCATTTTCCGTATGAACTGACGAACCTGGAGGGGGAGATTCATTACAGCGACGGCCTTATTACAATCGACAATCTGCGCGGCGAGAACGGAATCACCACCGTCTCGGCCGCGGTCCGTGCCGAAATCGGGGAAGAAGGCGCCTGCACCGTCCGGGTCGCCCCGTTTGCGATCGATCAGATTCAGCTCGACCATTCGCTCCAAAGCGCGATTCCGGAGCGTCTCTATCCCGTCTTTGAGGAACTGGCGCTGAGCGGCTCATTCAATATGACCGG
>ONWH01000248.1 GCA_900321495.1 uncultured Planctomycetota bacterium | reverse complement strand
CGCGTTCTTCTTCGGACAACCAAGGGGGATATCGTCCTGGAACTCTTTCTTCGCGAGGCGCCCGAGGCGGTCGGGAATTTCATGACTCTGGTCAGCCAGAAGTACTATGACGGCGTTCCGTTCCACCGCGTTCTTGCTCATTTCATGGCCCAGGGCGGGGATCCCACCGGAACCGGTACCGGGGGACCCGGCTACTGCATCAAAGACGAGTGCAAAAAGCCGGGCGCGCGCATGCATTTCCGCGGCTCGCTGAGCATGGCCAAGACGGCGGCGCCCGATTCGGGCGGATCGCAGTTCTTCCTCTGCTTCATTCCGACCGTTCACCTGAACGGCCAGCATACCGTTTTCGGGCGGGTAGTCGAAGGGCTGGAGGTCCTTTCGGAACTCCAGCGGATCAATCCCGAAGGGCGGAATCTTCCCGCTCCCGACCGGATCGTCGAGGCGCGGATTCTCCGGGGGGAACCGACCCCGTTCACGAAACTCCCCGAGAAGTAGTTTCCGCCTCTGTATCCGTCAGCCGGCAGGGGCGGGGGCAATTAAAGTCCGCGTTCCTTACGCTTGACGAAAAAGAATAATTTGGTACACTAGACAACGTGCAGAGAATTTCAACAATGAGGTTTGTTGCCCGTTGTCACTTGTAATCAACCCGCAGGTTGCTTAGATTGGTTCGTTTTGATGAGTGAAGCTGCCGAAGATAAAAAAGCGAAAATTCTGATCGTTGACGATGACCCGGAAATTTCCGAGTCAATGCGTCTTACCCTGGACGCCAACGGCTACGATGTGCTCGTCGCGCGCGACGGGAACGCCGGTTTGGTTCTGGCCGAACGGGAAAATCCCGACCTGATCGTTCTCGACATGATGATGCCGAAGCGGAGCGGTTTTCTGGTGATTGAAGCGCTGCGTCAGACTCCTTCGTTTACGACTCGGATCGTGATGGTTACCGCCAACGACGGGTCCCGCCACAAGGACTACGCCCTCAAGTTGGGTGTCGACGCCTATATCCGCAAACCGTTCCCGATGGATCTTCTTCTGACGACGATTCAGCAGGTTCTGGACGGCACCTATGTTCAGGAAAAAGACGAGTCGAAGGATGCGGCCGAATAAACCTGACCGCTTCGCGGCATAAAAAAACGGAGCTGAAAAGCTCCGTTTTTTTATGCTCCCCGCGGTTCAATGGGAATTACACTTCCGATTCGGGTGCCTTTTTGATCTGGACATCGAATGTGTGTCCGCGCCGGATGCGCCGCACCTTGAACTCGACGCCGTTGATGACGAGCTGATCGCCACGCTGCGCCACCCGCCCGAGCCTCTCTTCAATCCAGGTGTCGAGTTTTTTGGAATCGTCTTTCTGAGAGACGAAGTCATAGCCGCGGTTGTGCGGCGCGTGGAGGATGTCGCTGGTCACGATTTTTCGAACGCGGTCCATCGTGCATCCGCCTCCCATGATCAGCGAATGGTTCTTGAGATGCTGGACATGCTTCGGGAGCGCGTCGAACTCATCGTCGAGTTCGCCGACCAGCTCTTCGATGATATCTTCGAGCGTGACCATCCCGACGCAGTCCCCCGCCTTGTTCCGGACCATTGCCAAATGTTCGTGCTTATGCGTAAAGAGAATGAGCAGCTCCGAAGCGGGGTTGTCGACCTCGGTGAACGCGACCTGACGGACGATACCTCCAATGTGCCTGTCGCCCGTCTCGAGCTTCTGGTGGGCGATGATCTCCTTGAAGTTGACGTAGCCGATGATGTTCTTTTTGTTCTCTTTCTCGTAGACCGGAAAACGTGTGTGCGCGTCGACGTAGGCGATTTCGATCGCCTCGTCAAGAGTCAGGTTGTTCGGAAGGAGTATGACATCTTCAATCGGGATCATCACATCGGCAACCGATTTGCGCGAAAGACCCGCCGCGGCGACGATGATTCCCTCCTGCTCGATTCCGATCTGCTGGTTCTGGCGGGCCATAGCCGCCATGTAGCGCAGTTCGTCAGCTCCCGTGACGTGCTCGGATTTCGGGCCTTTCGGTTCAAAGGGACGGTTCAGGAAATAGATCACTCTTGATACCGGCGCCAGAGCCTGCGTCATCCAAAGCAGGGGGAACGCCAGCCAGAGGGCAATCGCCTTGTTGTTCCGCACACCGATTGTTTTCGGCAGAATCTCGGTGTATTGCAGGGTGACAAAGGTGAACAGAATCGAAAAGATGACCAGAGCCAGCCGTTCCGTTGCCCCCTGCTGGTTGAGCATTTCCGCCAGTTCATTTCCGGCGACCGTTGCGCCGATGGTGTGCGCGGCGGTGTTCAGAATGAGGATGGCCGACATCGGGTTGTCGATCGATTTTTTGAATCCGTTCCAGATCGCGCCGATTTTCGGCGACTTTTCGGTCAGTTCGGCAACCTGAATCGGCGTGATACTCAGAAGAACCGATTCCATGAGGGAACAGAACCCGGAAATGATCAGCCCGCCGAAAACACTGATGATGAAGACGGTCATATGGGCGGAGATACTCACGGCCGAGCCGTCTCCCGCTCCGAAGAGACTGGATGCAAAGAAGGTCATCTGCGTGAAGGTTGAACTCTTTCTTGTAAGGGGACCCGCCGGATGAATCAGGACGCGGCCGCGGGACAGGCCGATGCCGGAGGACGTTCCGCGTCTCCCGATACGCCGATTATAGCAGACCGCCGCGAAAAGGGCAAACTCGGGACATCTCCGTTTAACGAAAAACCGGAGATTTTACCCTGCGGGGGTCTCGGCACTGAAAAGTCCCCGGTAGTATGGCGAGTCGGCCATGAGCTCGCGGTGCGTTCCGATCCGGTCGATTTTCCCTTCGCTCATAACAACGATCCGGTCGGCCAGCGCCAGCGCGCCGGTCCGGTGGGTGACGATGACCGTGGTGCGGCTGCCGATAAAGCCGCGCAGGGCGTTGTGGAAGAGAAGCTCGCTCTGCATGTCGATCTGACTGGTCGCTTCGTCGAGAAGGAGAATCCGCGGGTCTTTGAGGATCGCCCGGGCGATCGATATCCGCTGCATCTGTCCCCCGGAAAGGAGACTTCCGCCTTTCCCGACCTGTGTGTTATACCCGTTTGCGAGCTCTTTGGTGATGAAGTCGTGCGCGTAGGCGCGTTTGGCCGCATCGACCACCTCGTCGAAACTTTTTCCCTCGGTACCGTAACGGATATTCTCTTCAACCGTTCCGTCGAAGAGGATCGGCGTCTGCGAGATCAGGCCGATCTCCTTACGCAGGTCGTAAAGGCGCAGGTCGCTGATGGCGGTCCCGTCGATTGCCGCACGCCCTTCGACCGGGTCGATGAAGCGCGGAATGAGCGACATGAGGGTGCTCTTGCCGCTGCCGCTCGGCCCGATGATCGCGAGCGTCTCGCCGAACGGGATTTCGAGGTTGATATCGCGCAGGACATAACGCGGGTTTTCGATCAGTTCGGCGGGGTGATAGTGGTCCTTTTCGGTCTTTCGGATCTCTTCGGCGATTCGGTTCGACTCGACGTCATACGAAAACGCGACGTTTTCGAACGTAATCCTGTCCGTGAACTTTTCAAGCGGTTTGGGATCGGCGATTTCGCAGATCGTGTTCTGCCGGTCGATGATCTCGTAAACGCGGTCGGCGGCGGTTGCGCCGCTCTGCAGGTTTACGACGATGTCGGAAAGGCGGCGCGCCGGATCCGAGGCGCCGATCAGAAACCCGTAGAAAAGGATGATCTCCCCCAGGGAGAGCGGGTGGCTCGTCATCGGGATCGGTCCGATCCGGGTCTCTCCCGAAATCGCCAGCCATGCTCCCAGAAGGATCGTGGTGATCAGGATCGTCATGCCGAGCGTCTCGGTGATCGGGCTGACCAGTGAGCCGTACTTGGCCGTCTTCATCGCGCGGCGGTAGTTCGCGTCGTTCGTCTGCCGGAACCGTTCCTCTTCTTTCTTCTCCTGATTGAAGACCTTCACAATCCGGATGGCACGGAACGTCTCGCCGATCCGCGCGTACATCGAGACCATCTCCTGCATCGAGTTGCGAACCACTTTTTTCAGTTTCCGGGCCAGCATGCCGATGATCCAGACAGTAATCGGGATGAAAATGAAAGTGGCGACCAGGAGCTGCCAGCTGACCATAAGCGCCCCGACCAGGCAGGCGAACAGTTTGAGCGGTTCGCGGATAAGTTTCCCGTAAAAGATTGTGATTCCGCCGGAAAGCGCTCCCATATCGTTGGTGAACCGACTCAGCGTATCGTCGACTCCCCGCCGGCTGTAGTAGTCGACTTCCAGGCCGACCGCCCTGCGGAAGAACTTTTCGCGCAGCTCATAGACCCCCAAAAGGCCGATTTTCGTTGAAAAGTACGCGTGGCAGAAGGTGAAGACCGATTTGATGACCGTTCCGGCCATGACCAGTCCCATCAGCGCCAACACGGTTCCGAACGGGGTTTTGGGGGTGTATTTTTCGACCCGGGGGGTCAGCTTTTCGAACCAGGTCACGCTCTTTTCGTAGAAGACGGCCAGATTTTCCGCCTCGCGCAGCTTGTGAAGCGCCTTTTTCTGTTCCGGATATTCCGGGTCGCTCTTTTTGGCGGTCAGGCGCCCTTTGGCG
The DNA here is from genome assembly GCA_900321495.1 of uncultured Planctomycetota bacterium. Lineage (GTDB taxonomy): Bacteria > Planctomycetota > Planctomycetia > Pirellulales > Thermoguttaceae > RUG695. The sequence goes on along the minus strand of ONWH01000248.1, from coordinate 455 downwards.
TCGAGCCGACCGGCCAGTTCGACGCGGAGCGTCTCGGCTTCGGCGCGGAGTTCGTCGATCTTGACGCGTTTATCGGCCAGCTGCCGCTGCCAGTACTGGCTGACCGTCTCCCCCTGGAACGAGACTTCGACCAGCGGAAGGACCGCGGTGATGTTGGCGCCCCAGAAAAAGGCGAGGAAAAGGGCACAGGTGACCGTTGCAATGATGGTCCCCCAATATCTGAATGTGAGCTGAATCGCCCGCCAGAAATTTCTCATCGGGTAATCGCCGCGCCGAGGCCGCTGTAACCGGGAACGCCCGGTCCGCCGGAACGGCCCGCGGGTAAGAGGGTGAATTTTCACTGCGCCGCGCTTACGCGGCGCCGGGATGCCGTCAATGACCGCGCCATTATATTGTACCCCCATTTTTCGGTCAATCTCAATGAAAACAGGGGGATTGGGGTGATCCGGTCTCCT
>ONWH01000249.1 GCA_900321495.1 uncultured Planctomycetota bacterium | reverse complement strand
TTGACCGCCTCCTGCTTGTCCTGCTTCACGCCGCGCCCGTTGTCGTAGCAGACCGCCAGATTGAACTGCGCGCCGAGATGGCCCTGTTCGGCGGCCTTGCGGTACCACTTGACCGCCTCCTGTTCGTCCTGCGTCACGCCCTGTCCGTTGTCGTAGCAGACCCCCAGGTCGTATTGCGCGCCGGAAAAGTTCTGTGCGGCGCTCTTGCGGAACCACTCGACGGCTTTCCGGTCGTCCTCGTCGATTCCCTTTCCGTTCGCGTAGCACGCGCCCAGATTGCACTGCGCTTCGGGATCGTTCTGTTCGGCGGCCTTGCGGTACCACTTGACGGCTTCCCGGTCGTCCTCGTCGACGCCGATGCCGTTCTCGTAGCAGACCCCGAGATTGTTCTGCGCCAGCGCGAAATTCTGGTCAGCGGCTTTCCGATACCATTTGACGGCCTCCCGCGCGTCCTGCCGGACGCCGTCCCCCTCTTCGTAGCAGACCCCCAGGTTATACTGTGATTCGGGATCCCCCTGTTCGGCGGCCTTTTGCAGGTCGGAAACGGACGCGCCGCCGGAATCCGCCTTGCCGCCGCAAAAGACGGCGGCCGGAAGACCCAGGAAGAAGAACGCGAGAAACAGCGCGGTACGAAGCCTGAAAGAAAAAGTCGTCATAACGCCTCCTTCGTTTGTTCATAGGCTAAACAAAAAATCCGAACAACAACCGCTCCGGTTATATCTGATAGCGAGCGTTTGTCAAGAAATCCCCTCGGCGCTGCCAAAATCGGAACCGGATCCGGCCCTGCCGACGCGGGAGCGGGCGGGCCGGTTCTTTTTTTGCCGTCGGGAATCGGGTATACTCGATGTTGTTCTCCCGGGTCTGACCGTCAGGAATCGAAATGAAAATACCCCGTTTGCGCTGGTTTCTCTGTCTGCTTCTCTTCGCGGCGACCGGACTCTGCTTTCTCGACCGCCAGGTCCTTTCGGTCGTCGCCCCGGCGATCCGCGCCGAATTCGAAATGAGCAACACGGTCTACGGCTATACGACAACCGCGTTTCTGGTCAGTTACGCGGTGATGTTTCTTCTGGGGGGCGTCCTGGTCGACCGGATGGGGGTCCGCTGGGGGCTCGGCCTTTCGGTCGCGTTCTGGAGCCTGGCCAGCGCGCTCCACGGCCTGATCGTCTCGCCTCTTCAGCTGGGGCTGGCGCGGTTCGGGCTCGGATTCGGCGAGGGCGCCTGTTTTCCCGGCGCCGCCAAAGCCGTGAGCGAATGGTTCCCGCCGAAAGAGCGGGCGCTGGCGGTCGGCATCGCCATCGGCGGCGCAAGTCTGGGCGGCGTCCTGGCGCCCCCGCTGACCGCCTGGTGCTTCGCGCAATACGGCTGGCGCGCCGCCTTCTTCATGACCGGGCTTTTCGGCGCGCTCTGGGCGCTCCTCTGGTTCGTCTTCTACCACAGGCCGGACCGTTCCCCCTTCATCACGCCGCAGGAGAAGTCCCATCTGGCCGGACCGGCCGAAAGCGGACCCGCGCCGCCCGCCGCGGCGCCTCAGAGCCTGCTGCGCCTTCTGGCGCGCCGCGACGTCGCCGGGCTCGCCCTGGCGCGGTTTCTCTTCGACCCGGTTTTCTATTTCTACATGTTCTGGATTCCGCAGTTCCTGCATCAGGAGCGGGGGCTTTCCATCGAGTCGATCGGGGCGCTCACCTGGATCCCGTTCCTCGCGCTCGGCATTTCGAATATGATCGGCGGTTATTTTTCGGACCGCCTCGTCCGCCGCGGATTCCGTCCGTCCGCCGCCCGCAAGGGAGTGATGGTTCTGGCGGCCGCAGCCACGATGTCTTCGGGAGTCGCGGCGTTTTCGCCGAGCCCCTCCTTCGCGATCGCGATGATGTCGATTCTCCTTTTCGCCCACGGGTTCTGGATCACCAACTACGTGGCGCTCATCGGCGACCGGTTCGCCCCCGCCCAGGTCGGCCGCGTGATGGGGATCACCGGCATGGTCGGCACGGTCGGCGGCATGTTCGCCAACACGGGGATCGGCTTTATCGCCGACCATTTCGGTTTTTTCTCGGTCTGGCTCATCTCGGGCATCCTCTATCCCCTGGCGGCCGCCGCCGTTCTTCTGCTGGTCCGCGAAAACGGATTGCGGCCGGCCCCGCGGCCTGACCGCTGAACGATTTTGAAAAGGTTTTAGCATGACAGAGATCAAAAAGGTACCGCGCCGCAAACCCCTCACCGCGAACATCGCCGTGTTCGCGGTCGGCTACGACGTCTACTGGGGACAGTTCGAAGGGCTTTACGGCGAACTCGACAGCAAGCGGAAAGTGTTCTGCGAAAACCTCCGCCGCCGCGGTGTGCGTGTTTCCGATTTCGGCATGATCGACAACGCCGCGCGCGCCTGTGAGCTGATTCCGAAGCTGAAAGCCGCCGACCCCGACCTGATCTTCGTCGACATGGTCACCTACGCCACCTCGTCGACGATCGGCGCGGTCTTCCGCGAGATGAACGTTCCGATCGTCCTGGCCGTCCTTCAGCCCCTTTCGGCGATGGACTACGAGCGCGGAACCACCTACATGCAGCTGTGCAACGACGACCTGTGCAGCGTTCCCGAATTCACCGGCGTGGCGATCCGCATGGGGCGTCCCGCGCCGGAGGTGATCATCGGCAAACTCCATGGCGACCCGGCGGTTGAACGCGAGCTCGACCGCTGGTGCGCGGTCGCCCGCGTCCTGCACGATCTGCGGCGCGCCCGGATCGGCCACCTGGGACACGTCCTCGAAGCGATGCTCGACATGCACACCGACCCGACCGCCGTCACCGCCGCGTTCGGCCCGCACGTGGTTCAGTGCGAAGCCGCCGAGATCGAGGCGTATTACGCCGACGTTCCGGCGCCGGAGCTTGACGGGAAAAAGCGGGAAATTCTCGACTTCTTCGACACGCCCGACCCGGTTTCCGATCCCGTGACCGTGAAGCTGACCGAGGGCGATCTGGAAATCGGCGCGCGGGCGGCGGTCGCCCTCGAAAAGTTCATCGACGCCAAAAACCTGGACGGGCTCGCCTACTATTTCGAGGCGGCGCCCGGCTCCCGGACACGCGAACTGGTCACCAATCTGATCGTCGGCAACTCGCTCCTGACCGGCGCGGGATTTCCGATGTGCGGCGAATACGACATCAAAACGTGTATCGCCATGCTCATCATGGACCGCCTGGATATCGGCGGAAGCTTCGCGGAGTTTCACCCGATCGACTTCGACCGGAACACCGTTCTCGTCGGGCACGACGGCCCGCATCACATCAACATCGCCGACCGCAAGCCGGTTCTCCGGAGCCTGCGCAAGTACCACGGCAAACCGGGGCACGGCGCGAGCGTCGAGTTCAACATCAAAAAAGGGCCGATCACCATGCTCAGCATCGGCGTGGCCGCTTCCGGCAGATTCAAGTTCGTGATCGCCGAAGGCGAGTCGCTCGAAGGCCCGATCCCCCCGACGGGAAACACGAACACGCACGGCCGGTTCGGCTCGGATATACGCCGGTTTCTGGCCGACTGGGTCCGGGAAGGCCCGACGCACCATTTCGCGCTCGGCATCGGCCATCACGCCGAGACGATCGCCAAAATCGCCCGGATCCTGAACGTCGAGTACGCGGTCGTCAGGCACGACTGACGGCATGCCGCCGAAAAGTCTCCTGTCACGCAAAACGGCCGGGGAGAGCGCGGATTTTCTCCCCGGCCGTGCTGAATAAGTCCGTTCTGTTTCCCCGTTACTTTTTGCGTGAGGCGAGGATCAGGTCGGCGACCTTCTTGCCCGATTTGAGCATTCCGCCGAAGATGGGTCCCATCCGGTAGCCGCCCATGATGTTGTTGGCGCTCATCCCGCAGGCGTAGAAGCCGGGATAATATTCCGCCGTGCTTTCGACGCACGAGACTTCGCCGCTGTCGACCCACATCGGGTGTTCGCCCAGGATGCCGCCGGTCGGCGTGCTGAGTCTGACCTGCGCCTTGTTGATCACCAGGTTGGCGACGGTGCTCGGATGACCCGTCGCGTCGACCACGGCGCCGGCCAGAATCGTGAGCGGGTCGACGAACATCCCGAGTTTCAGGACGGGGGACCAGTTGATCACCAGGCCGGCGATCCGGTCGTTGTGAAAGACGACGTCTTCGACCTTGATCGCGTTGAAGATTTTCGCGCCGGCATGGACCGCGCCGAAAATCAGGCCGCTCGCCATTTCGACCGAATCGATGCTGTGATAGCCTTCGCCGCCCCTGACCGGCCGGTGGGCGATCCCGAAATGTTCGAGAATGTCGAGCGCGTCGTCCTGAACGATCAGTTCGTTGAAGAGCATTCCGCCCCCCCAGACGCCGCCGCCGGGAGCGAGCCGGCTTTCAAAGAGGGCGACCTTCAGGCCCGCTTCGGTCAGATAGCGCGCCGCCACGAGCGCCGAAGGACCGGCGCCGACCAGCGCCACGTCGACTTTGAGGCTCTCGGAAAGCTTTTCAGCATAGTTCTGGACGATCGCTTTTGAGATAATGTTCTCGGAAGCCATTTGAAACATCTCCTTTCGGAAAAACAGGTTCGAAAGGAAATCGCGATTCACGAGCCGATTCAAGAGGGAAAACCGACTGTCTTCGTAATTTCCTACGCCGGTATGACCCGGATCAGGTTCAATGGGTGCTTCTCAGCCGCGCACGCGCGCGGCGCCCCAATACGTTTGACATCGAAAGATTGTTCAGTCATTTCGAGCCGGCGGAATCTCCTACCGGCCTTCTATGATATTATATCCCTTTTTTCCGGGGGGCGCACCCCCCCCCGGCCCGTTCGGGACCGTTCCGAAAAAACCGCGGTTTTTCTTTTTTTTGCGGAAAAATGATTGACTGGGGTGTGCGCGGCGTTACAATATGCAGTGAACTGCGGGGTGGTTTTCCGTTTTGATGCGGAAAATTTCCCGCGGCCGACGTATATATGGCTGTGACTGCCCGTTAACCGTTCCGGTCTTCCAGGCCGGGGCACAGTTCCCCTTTTATGGGGGTTAGAGGAGCGAGATATGAAAGCGAAACATTTCTTTGC
>ONWH01000250.1 GCA_900321495.1 uncultured Planctomycetota bacterium | reverse complement strand
GCAGGAGATCATCGATTACCTGAAATACACCACCCCGGCGTTCATGTTCAGCGCCGCCATGGCGCCGCCGGTCGCCGCCGCCGCGCTCGCGTCGATCCATCTTCTGGAACGGGAGCCGCAGCGGTGTGAACAGCTCCGCGCGAACAGCCGCTTTTTCAAGAAAACGGCGAACGAACTGGGGCTTGATACCGGCCTGGCGACCGAATCGGGTGTGGTCACGGTCGTGATCGGCAATTCGGTGAAGTGTCTCAAACTCTCGAAATACCTCTTCGACCACGGGGTGAACGCCAATCCGATCCTCCATCCGGCAGTTGAGGAGAAAGCCGCGCGGATCCGGTTCTTCCTCACCTGCTTGCACACCGAAGAGGAGATGCGTCTGGCCCTTGAACTGACCGCTGCGGGGCTGGCGGAAATCGCCAAGGAAGACGTCAGCGCGCTCAATCCGATCTTCGGCGGGGGGAAACAGAAATAACGCTCCCGTCGGAAGCCCGCCCTTCCCTTCGGCGCGGACCGCAAGGTCCGCGCCTTTTTTATTCCCGGGCAGCTGGAAAGATGACAGGCGCATCCCTTTCTGATATAATGCCGGTAAATCTAAACGATTGGAAATTTTCCCGACCGAAAGGAGACCCCATGCGCCTTTGGAAGACCGCCGCACTGGTCCTTGTGACCCTTCCCGCCGCGCTGGCCGCGGGAGCGGGTTTTGATATCACTCTCCCCGCGCCATACGAAGCCGATGTCGTCATCTGGGCGGCGCCCGACGGCGACGACGGCGCCGCCGGAACCGAGTCGGCGCCACTGGCGACACTGGCCGGCGCCGCGCGGAAAGCCGCCGAAGTCAAAAAAGACGCTCCGGAAAAGTCGGTCGCGGTCTACTTCAAGGAAGGGATCTATCCGCTGACCGAAACGGCCGTCTTCGAAGGCCTCCGCGCGCCGTGCGAAAAACCGGTCCTCTTCCGGTCGGCGCCGGGCGCCGCCGGCCGGTGTGTCTTTACCGGCGAAAAAGCGGTGACCGGCTGGGAAAGACTCGAAGAGAGCGACTTCTGGAAAAACGCCCCCGCCGGCCTGAAAGCGCGCGTCCGCCCCGAGGCGGTCCCGCTCATCTGGACCGCTCCCTACGCGCCGTATAAAACCGGGCTCTACGCCCCCGACGCCGACAGCGCGCGTCAGGAGATGTTCGCGGACGGGGTGCCGCAGACTCTCGCCCGGTGGCCGAACGGCGGTTTCGCCACTTCGGGCAAAGCGCTCGGCGCGACCCCGGTCTCGGCCCCGAGCTGGGCGCATCCGGGAACGCAGGAGGGAATCTTCGAAGCCGATCCCGGACAGCCCGGCGGGTGGGACAGGGAGCCGGACGGCGTCCTTTTCGGCTACTGGTACTGGGACTGGAGCGAGTCCTACACGCGGTACGATTCCGTAACACGCGAGGGGGAAAAGCAGATCATCACGCTCAGGCCCCCCTATCAGAACTACGGCTACCGCGACGGCCTGCGGTACTACGGCCTGAACCTTCTGTGCGAACTCGACGCGCCGGGAGAATACTACATCGACCGCGAATCGGAACGGATCTTCCGGATCCCCGGGGAGGGAACCGATCCCGAAACGTCCCGGGTGACCCTGACCACGTTCGAAAAGCCGTGGATCATCGAGATCGGCAACTCCTCCGGAATCCTCTTCGCCGGGCTCGTCTTTGAGGGCGCGTTCGGGGGACTGGCCAAAGTGACCGGTTCGGACGGCATCGTCTTTGCCGACGTTACGGCCCGCCGCCTTTCGGGCAGGACCGCGGTTACGATCAGCGGCGGGAGGCGCTGCGGCGGATATCACACGCTTCTTGAAACGCTCGGCGGCGGCGGGTTCACCCTGATCGGGGGGGACCGCAGAACGCTCACCGACGCCGAACATTTCCTTGCGGAATCGGCGGTGCGCGATTTTTCGCGCATCTTCAGAACCTATGCGCCGGCGGTCCTCATGAACGGATGCGGCATACAGGTCACCCACTGTGAATTTTCCGAGGGGGCGTCCTCGGCCATCCGCGCCGAGGGAAACGAGATGCTGATCGAATATTCCAGGTTCACCGATCTGGTCCGAGAGTCGGACGACCAGGGAGGGATCGACTCCTGGTTCAACCCGACCTACCGCGGGAACGTTATTCGGTACAACTACTGGCAGGACATCGTCGGCGGGAGCCTCTGCGGCGCCGCGGCGGTGCGGTTCGACGACATGATTTCCGGGTTCCGCGTCTGCGGGAACGTTTTTGTCCGCTGCGGCGCGGTAAATTTCGGAGCGATACAGATCCACGGGGGGAAAGAAAACCTGATTGAAAACAACGTTTTCCTCGACTGCAACGCCGCGGTCAGTTTCACGCGCTGGGGCGAACGGTACACCGAATCGTTTACCGACCCGGAAAGCAAGTATTACAACGCGATGCAGGCGGAGTGCCATCAGGATGTTGAAATCGATTCCCCCCTCTGGAAAGAGCGGTACCCCACGCTGGCGCGGATCGCCGAGGACGCCGACGTCAATACAATCGTCAACAACGTCGCCGTGAACTGCAAGGACCTCTTCCGGAATCCGGGCGAGATTCAGAAGACCGCGAACAACACCGTCCTGAACTACCCCGACGCGAACCTTGCGGAGCTTCTTTCGCCGGAGACCCTGGCGCGGCACGGTTTGGAGCCGATCCCCGTTGAAAAGATGGGGATGAGCGGCAAGACCTACCTGGACCGATAGAAAGTGTGTGACATCAGGTGCGCGGAAAAACCGAACGTGAAAAGATGCTCGCCGGAGAGTTCTACTTTCCGCAGGACACCGAACTGGCGGCGGTCCGCCTGAGGGCGCACCGGCTGATCGACCGGTTCAACCGCACCGACGATGCGCAGACGCTCCTCCGCGCCGGACTCCTCAAAAAAATCCTGGGTCACGCCGGAGCGCACCTGGAGATGACCCCGCCGATCCGTTTCGATTACGGATGCAATACATACGTCGGCGACCGCTGTTATTTCAACTTCAACGCCACCTTTCTCGACTGCGCCGAGATCCGGTTCGGCGATGACGTCCTCGTCGGACCGAATGTCTCGTTCCTGACACCGCTCCATCCTCTGCTGGCGCCGGAACGGAACTTCTTCTTCGACGCGGAGGGGAAAAAGCGGAATATCGAGTACGCCCTGCCGATCCGGGTTGAAAGCGGCGTCTGGATCGGCGGAGGAGTCACCGTCAATCCGGGCGTGACGATCGGCGCCGGGACGGTCATCGGTTCGGGGAGCGTGGTCACGCGCGATGTCCCTCCCGGGGTTCTCGCCTTTGGCTCCCCGTGCCGCGTCATTCGAAAACTCACCGCCGCCGACTCGATTCGGCGGACGGAATAAAAGCGGACCAGCCGTTATCACACTCAGCCGACAAGGAGAAACAACGATGCACATGCCGAAACGTTTTATGACACTGACCCTCGCCGCTCTTCTGGCAATCTGCGGGGGTTCCCTCTTTGCCGAAGACGGAAAAGACGCCTGGATATCCCTCTTCGACGGCGAGACGCTCGGCTGCTGGGAAGGCGGCGGCGAGGCGGGGAGCGTCGACCCGCGCGTCGAAGACGGCTGTCTGGTGATCGGAATGGGGGCGATGTCGAGCGGGGTCAAATTCGTCCCCGACAGGGCGCCGGAACCGTTCCCGGCGACGGACTACGAAATCGAGTACATCGCCGAACGCCGGATGGGGAACGACTTCTTCGCCGCAATGACCTTTCCGGTCGGCGAGAGCTGCTGCACACTGGTCAACGGCGGCTGGGGCGGGGCGCTTTTCGGCCTTTCGAGCATCGACAAGATGGACGCCTCCGAGAACAACTACTCGTCGTACGTTCCGTTCAAAAACAAGACGTGGTACGTCTTCCGGATCCGGGTGACCGAAAAGACGATCACCGTCTGGCTCGACGATGAAAAGAAGATTGAGGTCCCGACCGAAGAGCACAAAATTTCGGTCCGGATGGAGATGAACCGCTACAAGCCGCTGGGAATCGCCTCGTGGGTCAGCGAAGGGCGGATCAAGTCGATCAGATACCGCCGTCTCGACGAGACCGAAGCCGCCGAGATCAACGCCGAGGCGGACCGCAGGACACTGCGGAAATGACGTCCCGGCACGGACTACTCGTCCGCTTCCGCCGCCGGCTCTTCGGCGATCGTTTCTTCGTCCGGCGCGGCGGCCGTTAACTCGCCGAGCCACTTGGCGCGGACGGCGCCCGCCGCCGCGGCCGCTCCGTCGAGACGGCCGTAAATTTTCCCCGCCCGCGCGAATTCGCCGCGCGACTCGTAGATTTCGGCAATCAGAGTGAGCGCCGCCGAACGCCACATCCCCCCCAGTTTGTCGAGCAGATCGGCGTCCTCAAAATGGGCGAGCGCGGCGCTGTCGTTGTGCAGGGCGTAGGAAACCAGCCCCAGATAGAAGCGGGCGGTAACCTTCAGAAAGAGCTTCATCCCGATATCCTGACGCGCCTGATTGAGGAACTGCGCGGCGGCGGCGCGGAGCTCCTCGTCGGAAAGGGTGCGGCTGTCCGCCGCCTGCGCCTGCTGAACCTGGCTCAGATACTCTTCAAGCCGCGTGTCGATGCTGTGTGTCGCCTGCTTCAAAAGCCGGTCGGGAATCCGCCCCTGCTGAAGGCGGTTCGCCGCGCCGCTTTCGGTATCGAACCGTCCCTTGAAAAAGAGAATCTTCCCTTCCCAGAGAGGGCATATCATCTTCGTTTCCGCGGCGGCGGCATCGTTCGGGCCGCTCCCCGCCCCTTCGGTCGGCGCGTATTTCCTGCTGTTCTCGTCGTCGGCGCGCATCGAAAGGGAACCGGACGCGGGGACTTCGTACAGATAGGGGAGGAGAAGAATCTGCGACTCGATCGGCAGGATCGTCTGTTCCACCGCCGGAGTCTGGAACTCCCACCCCTGGCTGACCGACGCGATGCAGGGGAGGCTTTCAAGCTCGCCCTTGGCCGACTCGAACGACATCGCCAGCAGGGGAGGGACGAACGAAGCGGCATCCCCCTGCGCATCGGAACGGTCGATCACCGACTCGCGCATCATGATCCACATCCGGAGCGACATGTTGAACATATCGGTCGGCAGAACGGCGCGCACCGACTGCAGGTCGGCGGCGGTCAGCGGGAAAGGCCGGCCGTCCGTGTCGAGCCGGCGGAGAAGCGCGTCGTTTTGCGACGCCTCTTCGAGCGTGGCGACCGACGGGAAAGAAAGTCCGCGCGGCGCGTCCGGCGAGTCGGCCAGACGCGGCCCTTCAGCCCCGGGAACCGGCACCGCGTATTCGGGAAGGAAAAGGAGAACTCTGTTCTCTCCGTCGGCCGGAATCACCGCGCCGACCAGAACCGGGAACCGGTCGTCCCGCGCCGGGTCGGCCGGTCTGACGAGGAACGACGTGATCCCGATCTGGCGCAGCAGCGCCATAAAGACCGCCGCGCGTTCGAGGGGCGTCCCCTGACTGGTCAGGAGGGTCTGCCACACCTGGCGCGGGACCGGTTCGGCTTCCGCACCGCCGCTCAGCGGAACGATGTCACACGTCCAGCGGAAGAGGCTCATCGCCTGCACGGCGGGGTCGGCCGAGTCCCCTTTCGCCCACGCGGCGATGTTCCGCGCCCAGATCGAGCTTTTAAAGTGCGAAACGTCTTCCGGCAGGAACGAACGGCGGTCGAGCCGGTAGAGGTCGGAAAGACGCGCGGCGCCGTCCGAAATCACGCGGAAATTCATCAGCGGGGTGAACGGAAAGCGCGCGACCGCCGAAGCCGCCATCTTCGCCCGGCTGCCGAACTGGAACGTTCCGGCTTCGGAGATTCCCTCTTTCAGATCGGAAGCCATCGCGCCGAACCGCGCCAGAAGCGCCGAACGGTAAGAGGCGTTCAGTTCGCCGATCTGCCGGATGAAGAGGTCGAGCTTTTCCGGAAGAAGCCGCGCGTCCTCTTCGGTGAGGCCCGCCCCTTCGTCGCCGGCGGCGGGAGCGGCCTTGGCGCAGACTGCGTGTATCTCGCCGGCGGTCCGGCTCAGCTCGAGAAACGCTTCGGCCCGGGCGGCGAACTCGCCGTTCGGCTGAAAGTCGCGGCTTGCCGCGCACGACTCGAGCCAGGGGTTCAGGCGGAGAAGCGCGTTTTCGGGATACGCCTGGTCCGTGTGATTCTCAAGCTCTTCCGCGGCCAGAACGAACTGTTCCAGCAGGGTCTTGTTCTGCTGTTCGGTCTCTTTCTTCTGCGCACGCTGTCCCGCGCCGAAATCGACCGGCTCCTTCCGGCAGGAGAGAGACACCGCGCACGCGGCGGCGAGCACCGGAAGGAGAAGGAACGTCACAAAACGGAATCGAGCGGGGCGGGAGAGACTGTTCATGGAATACTCCGGAAAAATGCCAGACCGGATAGACAAATCCCACCCAGCCGGACTCTGCGGATGGGTGGGAGAAGATCACAATGTAATGTACCTGTTATAACAGAAGCGGCGGAATTTGCAACTTGCCGGACTACTTCCACAGTTTCAGGAGATTGCCGATCATCTCGAGAACCGGGCCGGTCAGCGAGAAGGGCTGTTCCCAGCTCCACATCGAACGGACCAGTTCCCACGCGCCGATCCCCGCCAGAAGAAGGAGAAAAATGCAGGGAACCAGTCCCAGGCCGATCCCCAGGCCGTTGAAGTCGATCGG
>ONWH01000302.1 GCA_900321495.1 uncultured Planctomycetota bacterium | reverse complement strand
GCACGCCACGGCGAGCGACAGAAAGAAGTTTACCTCAGGAAAAATTTCATTCAAGGGGGGTGAAAATGCTTTTTTCAAAAAATTTTTCTTCACTCCGCCGGCGGCACTTCGGCGGGTGCAAAGAAAAAGGTTCCGCGGCCGGAAGAAACCGCCGCGGAACCTGCAATCTTCCCATGGTTAAGGCGCGAGGAGTGCTCCGTCGGGACCAGCGAAGCGGTATTTGCCGTTTAGGGTCTCCTCCGGGTCGGGGTAACCAGTTCGTCTTTTAAAAGGAGGCGGGTTACCACACCGAAGAAAGTCGATTCAAGGTCCGAGACCTGCGTCCACTCATCGGGCGCGGCACCGCTGTCATCCTGATCGAGGGAATCCAGGTACGCGATGATCTTTTTCCGCGGTAGCGACGTGTACTTGTAGTCGTGGAGCATACCGACGGAAAAGACGGCCACGGCGGTCGCCATCAGGCTCGGCGACGGTGTCAGCGCATCCATTCGGTAACCGCCGTTGGGCGACAGCATACTCCCGACAAAATCGAGGGTTGCCGCCGCAAACCCGGGATCGTTTTTCAGGGTAATCTGTTTTTCCGGAGCTTCGAGAACGTGGGAAAGATAAATCCCGGCAAACGTGCTGAGAAGCGTCGGAACTTTTTCGCTCAGGGAATTATAGAATCCGCCGAGCGGGCAGCGCAGCTCATCAAGCGCCTTGAGAACCGCCCCGCGGAGATTCGGATCGACCTCTTCGGGTTGTATCCCGCTGGCGTGAAGGATCGAAACCGCGCGGCGGGTATCAACCAGCGTCCAGTTGTTTCCCGTTTCGGCAAAAAGAGATTCGGACGTGCGGTGCCGAAGGAGAAACTGCTTGATCAAATCGCCGGAATCGCACCCGAACGCCTCAAAAATATCCTGTTTGGCGACAAACTCCAGGAGTCTGATCAAATAGATAAACTTATTGAACTGAGAGAGAGTAAAGAGAGAGCCGGACGGGCTGTCCTTCTGCTTCGACTGTATATCAATCTTCGTTCTGAACAGGGGAATCAGTTCGTGGAGCGATTTACAGACAAAACGCTCGGTCAGCCGGAGCGACATGAACCGAAGCTGGAACGCGGCGTTTGTCTCGTTCACGTTGACATCCCCCTCTTCGGTACAAACCGCACCGAAAACGTTCGTGCGGGAAAGGAGGTACCGGTAAAGTTCCAACTGGATGATTTCCGCCAATTGAAGATTGCCTGCTTCGGAAACTTTGGGCAGCCAATCAACAAAAGGGGAGTAGTCGGTAGTTAATTGCGTCATGAAAGCCTCTTGTATCTGGCGGTCACAACAAGTCCACAGTCACACACGGAAAGCACCAACTCCGCGCACACTGCCGAGCCTGCCGACAGAACCGCATCTCAAACCAAATACCGCACGAAAAACATCCGCGCGGCACTCCCCCTGAAGGACAGATTCCTCCGGGATAGGCGTCCCGAAAGAAAGCCCCCCTCTCCGATGTTTACTATAACATGAATGGGGAAATAAAACAAGTCTTTCGGGAGAGGAAATAATTGACTTTCCGGGATTATAGGTTATATTCTGTGCGGCTCGACAAACGTCTCTGTTTTCGAAGACAGCATAAAAAAATAATCCAACGGGCCGATGCGTTATGTCCGACAAAAAATTATCTTTTTTCGACCTTACAAAGGACGATTTCCGGGAAATCCTCTCTCAGCACGGGTTCCCCGGATTTCGGTCGGCCCAGATCCGCCGCTGGGTTTTCTCCCGAAAGACCCCCTCGTTCAGAGAGATGACCGACATTTCCAAATCGGACCGCGCCAAACTGACCGGTCTGTTCGGCGAGAGCGTCTTTTCCGGCAGGCAAGTCACTGAAACCGCGTCCGACGACGGTACGAAAAAAATTCTGATCGAGTGGCCCGACGGGCACCGGGTTGAAGCAGTTCTTCTCCGTGACGAGCGGGACCACCGAACCGGCTGCATCAGCACCCAGGTCGGCTGCGCGATGGGCTGCAAATTCTGCGCCAGCGGGCTCGACGGTTTCGTGAGGAATCTTTCGCGTGGCGAGATTCTCGAACAGATCGTCCGGCTCAACACTCTCCTTCCCGAACCGCATCGGCTGACCCACCTGGTTATCATGGGAACGGGCGAGCCGACCCTCAACCTCGACGCGCTCCTTCCGGCGCTCGCCGAGGCGACTTCGCCCGATGGCCTTGATATCGGAAACCGGCGGGTGACGATCTCGACGGTCGGAATCCCGGGGGGAATCGACAAGATGACCGCGGCCGACCTGCCGTATAAACTGGCGGTCTCTCTCCACGCCGCCGACGATGCGACCCGCTCGCAGATCATCCCGCAGAACCGTTTCTTCGGGATCAGACCGATCCTGGCCGCGGCCGAACGTTATTTCCGAAAGACCGGGCGGCGGGTAACGTTCGAATATATCCTGATCGCCGGAGTAAACGACTCCGCCGCCGACGCCCGCCGCCTGGCGGAGCTCCTCAACCGGAAAACGGCAATTGTCAACATCATTCCGTATAATCCGGTTCCCGAACTCCCCTGGGAAACACCGTCTGCCCGCGCCACGCTCGCGTTTGTTCACACTCTGGAAGAGGCCGGAGTCCAGGTCAAGGTCCGGTTCCGCAAAGGGGACGGGATCAACGCCGCCTGCGGCCAGCTCCGCCGCAGCTACCGGTCCCCGGCGGCGGAATAGCCTGCACGGCTCCTATACCGCTTAAAAGCGCCCGGACCGGAAAACCGATTCGGGCGCTTTTGTTCATTTTTTGGGAGGGATTCATCCCTCAGAAGAAGGTCAGGCGTTCTTCTTCCGGAAATCCTCCATAAAGGCGGCGAGCTTTTCAACGCCCGCTTTCGGCATGGCGTTATAGATCGACGCACGCAGACCGCCGACGCTCCGGTGCCCGCCAAGGGTCGAAAGGCCGACTTCCTGGGCTTCCGCCTTGAATTTGTTGTCGAGCTCTTCGGAGGGGAGACGGAACGGAACGTTCATCATCGAACGGTATTCCTTGGCGGCGTGACCGCGGTAGAAACCGTCCGAATCGTCGATGACCTGATAGAGAATCGCAGCCTTTTCCTGGTTGAGCTTCTTCATCGCTTCGAGACCGCCGATATCGTTGATCAGCCACTCGGTCACAAGCTTGAGCATATAGATGGCAAAGCAGGGAGGAGTGTTGACCATCGAGTTGCCTGCGGCCTGTTTCTTGTAGTTGAACATGGTCGGCAGATCATCCCCGGAGCATTCGAGCAAATCGTCGCGGATGATGATCATCGTCACGCCCGCCGGTCCGGCGTTCTTCTGAGCGCAGGCGAACAGGACACCGTAGCGGTTGATGTCGATCGGACGGCTGAAGACGTCGCTCGATGAATCGCAGACGAGCGGAAGTCCGTTCGATTCCGGTTCGGTCGGCCACTGAACCCCTTCGATCGTCTCGTTCGAGGTGAAATAGACATACTTGGCGTCCGCGTCGATCTTGTACTCGTTCGGAAGCGGATCGCGGGTGAAATTGCTTTCGGCTTTGCCGTCCCAGACAATGTTGACTTCCCCCTGGGTCTTGGCTTCGCCGGACGCCTTCTTGCTCCACGTCCCGGTGACGATATAGTCGGCTTTCTTCCCGGAATTGCGCAGGATGTTCATCGGAACCATCGCGAAATGGGTCAGAGCGCCCCCCTGCATCAGAAGGATCTTGTAGTTTTCGGGAATATTGTAGAGCTTGCGGATGTTCTCCTGAGCACCGTTGATGATCGCGTCAAAGGTCTTGGAGCGATGACTGATTTCCAGGATCGAGGCTCCGGCGCCGGGAAGACAGAGGAGTTCTTCCTGGGCTTTTTTCAGAACCGGAAGAGGAAGCACGGCGGGACCGGCGGCGAAGTTGTAAACGCGTTCGTTCATGATGATGACCTTTCTCTCTGAAAACAATCAAGCGGTTGGCAATCACATCCTCGGACCAACAGGAGAGACCTGCCTCCCTTGCCCGAAAATCACTCACCCATTATAATAACACCGATGAAAAATCTGACCAGAGGGCAGGCGCCTTAAATCCCGCCTCACCGGTCAGAAAGTGTTATCGGCAAGGATATTCTCAGGAGTTTTATCAAGTGACGCGAAAAATCGGTTTTATCGGAATGGGACAGATGGCATCGGCACTGGCGGCGGGGTTCGTCCGTTCGGGAAAACTTGCGTCGGGCAATCTTTTTGCCTTTGACGTTTCCGCCGAAGCCGCCGCCCGGTTCGTTGAGACGGTCGGCGGGGGGGACGTCTGTTCCTCAATTTCCGACGTGGTTCTCCAGGCCGAAACCGTCTTCCTCTGCGTCAAGCCGCAGCAGATGGGCTCGGTAATCGCCGCGCTTCGCGAAATTCCCGAAAGTGACCGGAATGCGAAACTCTTCGTTACAATCGCCGCGGGCCTGCCGATCGCATACTTCCAAAACGCGCTGGGCGAATCGCTCCGCGTTATCCGTGTCATGCCGAACACCCCCTGCCTGGTCGGGGAGGCCGCCAGCGGGTTTTCGCGCGGCGCCTGCGCCACCGATGCCGATGCCCGGCTGGTCAAGGAGCTGTTAGAGACGGTCGGCGTCGCCTTCGAACTCTCCGAAAAGCTTTTGGATGCCGTCACCGGCCTTTCCGGCTCCGGTCCGGCGTTCGTCTACATGATGATCGAAGCGCTGGCCGACGGCGGGGTCAAAGCGGGTCTTCCCCGCGCCGCGGCCCTCACCCTGGCGGCACAGACGCTTAAAGGAAGCGCCGAAATGGTTCTCCGGACCGGGGAACATCCCGGCGCGCTCAAAGACAGGGTCACCAGTCCCGCCGGAACGACGATCGCCGGGGTCGCCGAGCTGGAAAGCCGCGGTCTCCGCGGCGCGCTGATCGCCGCCGTCGAGGCCGCCGCCCGCCGCAGCGCCGAACTCGGCAGGTAAACACCGATTGGCCTCCAAAATGAAAACGCCCCCTTCGATTTCCCGCCGGAAACAAAGGGGGCGTTTTCACTTTGAAACGGGCCGTTCAAAAGCGGCGTGTTTCAATCGGTTTATCTCACCGAATCGCCCTTCTGCTGGGTTCGGATCTTATTCGCCCTGGCCCGCATCTTTTTGCGGGAAGTATTCCACTTCGAATCATCCTTGACCTCCTTCGCCTCTTCCACGAGATCTTCGGCCATCGCCGGGCAATACATTTTTACATCGTCAACCGCGCCGTAAAGCATATACTGCGCGCCAACGATGTTCCCCGCGTCGCGCATGCGGATCGCTTCCTCGCGCGCCTTGGCCACCGTCTGTTCCGCGTAATCCTTCATCACTTCCTCGTTTTCGGAAGCTTTCACCGCTTCTTCGGAGGCCGAATAGGCAACTTCGACCGACCCGGAAACGGTTTCGGCGCGGTGCGTCACCATATTGGCGTAGGTCAGCTTCACCTCGGCAAGAGAGAGTTTCTCGCCGTCTTTCCCGGCGGAAACCTCGACTTCGAGCAAAACGTACCTCTGGTGTCCGGAGTAGATCTGGTTCCAGCTGAAACTGACCTTCTGACCTCGAATCTTGGCATCACGGTTCAGAACGCGGATCGGACGGACCCCCTTGGCGCAGGTGACCTCGCACACGACTTCGGAGGCGACGACTTTGGTCGCCGTTTTGAACTCCTCGTCGAAGACTTCAACGAGTTTTTCCTCGGAGGTCACAAAGAAATGATTTCCGTCCGAGGCCTGCGCCAGTTTCTGCATCAGATCTTCATCGTAGCCTTCGCCCAAACCGAGCGTCGTCACGCAGACTCCCTCGCCGCCGAGTTTCCTGCCGAGCTTTTCAAGCTCTTCCGGCGAACTCGGACCGACGTTCGCAAGACCGTCGCTCAGCAGGATGACGCGGTTCACCTGTCCCTTTTCGAAAAACTTTTTCACCTCTTCCGCTCCCTTTTCGGTGCCGGCGTAAAGGGCCGTGCATCCGCCGGATTCGATCGAGGCGATCTTCGAGAGGATATCTCTTTTATCCGTGACTTTGGTCGCGGGAACCAGGACTTCGACTTCATCGTCATAAATAACCACCGAGACAATGTCATCCCCGCGAAGCTGGTTCACGGCATAGGAGGCGGCGTGTTTTGCCTGCTCGATTTTACTGCCGCACATCGACCCGGAACGGTCGATCACCAGCGCGACATTCAGCCGGGGCCTCTTTGTTTCCGATTCCATCTCAGAACCGGTCACCCCGATCTTCAGGCAGAGCGTCGACTTTTCGCCGGCGGCCAGGACCGAATGCCCCGCGGCAAGGTTGAGGGAACACTGCGTTGCGGCCGTGTCGACAGAACTGTTCACTGACTTCTTTTCCACCATTGCAAGACTCCTTAAAACAAAAGTTGTTGATATAAACCTAAAAAATGGAAAGACATTTCCGTTTTTTAGGTTTATTTACCACAATAGAATAATATATATTCCGGATACTGCAATAGACATTCAAAAAATTCATAAAAATTTTTCTATATAATCTTCTTTTGCCAAAACAAGAAAAATAGATAAAACAGCAAAGATGTTTTCCAGTGATGAAAGAAAAGAATACCCCGGCATCGGTGCCGGGGTTCTTTCCCGCCGTCGCCGAATCGCGCGGCGGGAAATTGATACGCGGCCGGAATTCTATTTCACCGGCGCCGACATCTGCTGATTCTGCATACTGTTCGACTTGGCGCGGATCGACTTACGGGCTCCGGCCCAAGAGGATTCCGGGGCTTCCATCACCGCGGCTTCATCGTAAAGTTCCTCCGCCATGGCATCCATACCAATACCCGCTGCGGCACCACGAGCGGTACTGAGCATCTTCTGCGCCCCTTTGATATCGCCTTCATCGCGGAGCCGAATCGCCTCATTCCGGGCCAGCGCGACCGACTGCGTCACATAGTCCTTCTGCACTTCCTCGTTTTCGGACGCTTTCACCTTTTCTTCCGACTTCGAGAAACTGATTTCAAGAGAATCGGAAAGGTTATCCGCCTTGTTCGTCTTCATATTGGCATACGAAAGAGCCGCGGTCGCTACCGGGCGCTTTTCACCGTCCGCCCCGGCGGGAACCTCGATTTCCAGAAGGACGTACCGCTGATGACCGGAATAGATCTGATTCCAGCTGAACGTGACATCCTGTCCGTCAATTTTGGCTTCGCGGTTCAGAACGCGGATCGGACGGATCCCTTCGGCACAGGTCACCTTGCACGACACCTCCGAGGCAACGACTTTCGTCACGGTCTTGAACTCTTCATCGAAGACCTCAACCAGGTTCTTTTCAGACGTGATAAATGCGTGGTTCCCGTCCGAGGCCTGGGCCAGCTGCTGCATCAGATCCTCGTTATAACCGTCCCCCAATCCCAGGGTCGTTACGGTAATCCCATCGCCGCCGATCTTCTGTCCGAGAAGTTTCAGATCGGACGGTTCGCTCGGCCCGATATTCGCCATTCCGTCGCTCAGGAGAATCACGCGGTTCACGCGCCCTTTATCGAAGAACTTTTTCACCTCTTCCGCTCCCTTTTCGGTACCGGCGTAAAGAGCGGTCATCCCATCGGCATGAATCGATTC
Organism: uncultured Planctomycetota bacterium; assembly: GCA_900321495.1. GTDB lineage: Bacteria > Planctomycetota > Planctomycetia > Pirellulales > Thermoguttaceae > RUG695. The sequence goes on along the minus strand of ONWH01000302.1, from coordinate 8,389 downwards.
GATCTTCGCGAGCACGTCCTTTTTGTTGGTCAGTTTCGTCGCGGGAACCAGCACTTCCACATCACTGTCATAGGCGACCACCGAGACGATATCGCTTTCGTTCATCTGGTTGACTGCGCAGGCGGCGGCCTTCTTCGCCTGCTCGATCCGATCGCCCGTCATCGAGCCCGAACGGTCGATCACGAGGGCGACATTCAGTTCGGGGCGTTTCTCATCCGATTCCATCCGAAATCCGGTCACCCCGATTTTCAGACAGAGTTCCGTCTTTTTGTCAACCGGCAGAACCGAACGTCCGGCGGTAAGCTCCAGCAGGCATTGCTGCCCCCCCTCTTCGGCAAAGAGGATCGCGGACGAAAGGAGGAGAGCGGTTACGGCACAAATTCGATAGAGTTTACTCATAGTCGAACCTTTCTTGAATACTCAGCGTCTTAAGACGGCGGTGAACGGAAGGTTGAATTCAAAGCGGGAGAAAACGCCCCCACACACAGGCAGTTGCCGCGGAATGAATTTTGTTGCGGCGAAAATTTCAGGACTCGACAGAAAAAGCGGCGGCAGCCTATTCGCCTGCCGCCCGGCGCCTTTCGGCGGAACGGGCATTTTCTCCCCCGGCGCTTCCGCGCGCAGGGAACGGAATCACTTCGGACGTCTCTTCGCCGTCCGGCTCCGACAGCGCCTCGGCCAGCTCGGCGCGTTCGATCACGATTTCATCCGCCCACTTTTCGGCTGATTCGAGCGTCTCGAGACGGTCAAGCCATGCGCTGGCCTCGGCGAGGCGTCCGGTATGGCGGCAGAGGGTGGCCAGCAGGAGAATCGTATCGGGATCCCTTCTGTTCCGGCGGAGGATCGCCCTGGCGATCCGTTCGGTCTCATTCCAGTTCCCCGCAAGATACGCGTCAAGCGCCATCAGGTAGCGGTCCCCTTCCTCATCATACGCCAGCTGGCCGGAGAAGAGAGTCGAAAGAGCGGCGCTCACCAAACTCAGCACCAGGTGCGTCAGAAGCACGCCCCCCGCCAGCCAAATTCTCGATTCGGGCGCGATAAGTTCGGTCCAATACCCGCAGCAGAAAAGGGTGGCCGAAGCGAGCAGACCAAACCCCGCGGCGAGAATCAGAAAGATACCTCGACCGTACCGAACCAGGCCCGAAAGCCCGGGCCAGAGTCCCAGAATCAGGGAAAAACAGCTCATATCCGTCTGCCGCCTCAAATGATGAAAACGCCTTCCGCCGGGACAGGCGCCTTTCATCATTCATCGTTAAACGGAACAGGCAAGGTTTATCCCCCGCCGCCGAAGAGACTGATTCTCCCCCCGGGACGCCGTCAGGAAGCTTTTTTTCGTTACAACCGAAAGAAACCCGGCCCCGGGCGCCGCGGCGCCCGGGGCCGGCTGAAATCTTTTTCACCGACTCGCGGAAAAGGAAATCCCTATCAGGCGGAGGTCACTCGGACGGCGGAAGGGGGCTGTTCAGCCCCGCCTGCTGGCAGATCGCCGCGGCCAACTGGTCGGCGCCTGTCCCTTTCGGAGCGCGCACAAAAGCGACTCCCCTCATCTGGGCCCTTCCCGCAAACTCATTGGCCGAATGCATGTGGGAGCACCACGGAATGTAGACCACGACAAGTTTCACCTTGGGATCATTCAGAAGCGGCAGAAACTGATCGAGGGAGTCCCCGTGCGAAGACTCGCCCCAGATCACGTCATCGACCTGAAACGCGTTTTTATACCGTGCGATGATATGCTGTTTCGGCTGACCGCCGACAAAGACCATCTTGCTCCCCTTAAACGCCCTGCGGACTTTCCGCACCGCGTTCGAGACTTTCTTTTCCGGGGTCTGCAACATGGAAAAAGCGGGGTCTTCCCCCTGTCCCTCCGGAAGGCCTCCCGTCTTTGCTTCAAGCCCGAAGAACCGGCTCCATTCCGGGTCGGTTTCCAGTTCGACTTCCTGAACGGCTTCCAGGAACGGGCCGGTACGTTCGGCCTCTTCGGGAATCTCGCCGGAGAAGGGCCGGAGGAAATCCTTGATCTCATCCGATGTCGGCGAGACACCGCACTCCTCAACCAACTCGTTAATGCAGGAGATCACCTTGTTCCAGTCGTAGACATCGCCCGGCTTCGAATCGCGTATCTTTTTCAGATGGTAGGTGATGGTCTTCGTAAGCGAGTCGTGCCGTTTCGACACGTTCTGCGGCATCAGTCTCTTTTCGAGCGTCAGAAGTTCGTCGCGGAACCCTTTCCGCTCCTCCATATACATCCTGTCCTCGAACTTCATATTCTGGAGGAAGACGTGAAAGAGTTTCGTAAACTTGCTCAGCTCGTCATACGCATCGCGCTGTACGCCGTCGACGTAAAGGTCAACCCCCCGCCGAAGCAGAGCGGTCTTCAGCATGCAGATCGCGTCGGCGCAGTTCTGTCCGATCGGCCCGAGTTCGGCGCCCTTGACAAGTTTGCCGTCGATCGCGGCAGCCAGAAGCCGGGCGCTGACTTCGAGCGCTTCATAGCAGTCGGCGAAGACGAGGAGATCCTCCTCGTGCGTGTCGGAGGAAAACGCGTCGAGGTTCACCATCAGTTCCGAGGCACGTTTCGAGAAGTCGAGTTTCTTCCGGTCGGTTTCGGCGGCGGTCGCCTTCTTCCGCTTTTCACCCCCCTGCCAGCGGCAGAAATCCTTCATCAGTTCCGCCCGTTTCGAGACCTTGACGAAATCGGGATACGAATTGACCTGGGGCTTCTGGCGCGGCTGAACCTCAACGTGGATCGTGATCGGCCCTTTCTGTGAATTGAAACTTGAAATCCCGCGGGGCAGATGCGACTCGAGCCACTTTTCGTTGACGACATTTTCGAGAATCGGATAGCGTGTCTTGATCTCGTTGGCAATTTCGGCCAGCGGCACGCCGCCGTGTTCCGAGACGATTTCGGTCACGTCGGTGCTGAGCATCCGGTCATTTTCGAGGACCCATGATCCGACCCTGGCGGGAATCGGATCGAGTTCCGGCCGTTCGGTGCGCTGTATGGTCAAACGGCCGGCATCTTCGATACACCGGTAATCTTCGGGAAGGAGCGACTGTACGAACCGATCGCTCGCCTTCCCCATTCCGGGAATCCGAGTCCGAACCGAAGCCGCCAGCTCCGAAAGGGGGATCTTCCCTTCCGGCGCGCTGAACGAATCGGCAAGCTGAGCCAGCGATTCGCGCACATCGACACCGAGCATCACGTTTTCGGTCCCTTCGACCGTAACGAGGCTGTCGGTATCGGTATGCCGGAAAACCGGCGCCGGCGGGACGGATGTTCCGGCCGAAGAGACCGGTTCGGCCGGTTTCTCGCCGGCCTGTTCGGGCGTGCCCGATTTTGATTCCGCGCGGCGCGGCAGAGCCGGCTCGCGGGGCTGCAGGGGAACAATCAGCGGGGATTTCCCCGGCGCCTCGGCAGACTCCGCCGCCGGGGTGCCGGTCAGGACGGTGCTGATATCGAGATATGCATCGGCGAACGGCGAGGCGGAATCCCCCCCGATCGTCAGGAGCGTTCGTTTGACCCGGCCTTGGAGCTTGTCTAAAAAGCGGGCCGGTATTTCACCGGTAAACCCGAAAATGAACTCCCCCGGGGCTTCTAACCTCCCCGCATCATCTAACGCCGCCAGGGCTATCTGGAACGGCTCGTTATCGGCCGGCACAACATCGTAGCCGCTTTCCAGAAAAAAACCGGCCCGGTCGAACCGGTCCTTCTCCAAAAAGACGGTTGGCGCCGGCGACGCCAGCCCGTTCTTTAACAGATAACCGCGTAGGTAGTCCTGAAACTCGACAAGCGTTTTTAACTCGCTAACACCATCAAACATCGAACCGGCCAGATAAATCTTTGTTTCTTTCATTGTCGTTTCCCTTTCACAACGGATAAACCCATGAATCGGAGCGGAACGAGCCCACTCTACTTTATCTATTTTAACATACAATACGAAAGGCGGAAGCCTTTTTCGGATTTTAAATTCCGACTTTACCTGGTATAATAGCGCGCTTTCCGAAAGAGTGTACAACCGAACGGCCAAAGACCGCTCACAAGGAAAAACATCATGTCAAAAGGACAAAAAAACCAGGCAAAAACCGAAAAGCTCTGGACCCGGGGTTTTATCGCGCTTCTGCTGACACAGTTTCTGGTCGCGTTCAACGACAACCTGTTCCGCTGGCTCATCATCCCGATCGGCAAACATACCTCCGGCTGGAGCGAAAACCCCACGCGGATCATCACCCTTGGAGGGATATGCTTTCTGGTTCCGTTTCTGGTTTTCACTCCGTACGCCGGCTATTGCAGTGACCGCTTCAGCCGGAACCGGGTCATCGTCGGGGCCAAAATCGCCGAAGTGATCGTCATCCTCTTCGGGATCCTGGCAATCAATATCCATTCCGTTTCGATGATGCTGGTCGTCCTCTTCTTTCTGGGAGCGCAGAGCGCATTTTTCAGCCCCGCCAAGTACAGCAGTCTGCCGATGGCGGTTCCCGAATCGCGTATCGCCGAAGCGAATGGTCTTTACAGCGCGACAACACTGGCCGCCTGCATTGGCGGTCAGTTCCTGGGCGGATTTCTTTTCGACCACACCACCCGTTTTAACGAGCTGAATCAGCCGATCCTCGATTCGGGCGGATCGGTCCGCTGGCATCTCTGGGCCGGGGCTCTTTTGACTGTCGCCGTTTCAGGGCTGATCACCAGCCTTTTCATTCCGCGATTCAGGGCGGCGGCGCCCGAAACGCCTTTCCCGTGGAACCCCTGCAGGCAGATATTTCATGACCTTCGTTTCCTGGTCAGCCACCGCGCCCTTTTCGGAATTGCAATGGCCAGCGCCTTCTTCTGGGGAATGGCGACCCTGGCGCAGTCGAACACCGACTTTTTCGGCACGAAATATCTGATGGTCTCGCAGACGCACGCGATGGTTCTCCTGGTCATCATCACGGTCGGTCTGGCAATCGGCGCGCTCCTGGCGGGACGGATTTCACGCGGCCAGATCATGATGTCCCTCGTTCCGAAAGCCGCGGTTTTCATCATCGTCTTTGCCGTCCTTCTGGGTCTGACCCCCGCCGTCCGAACCGGGGAAAACATGGGTTCCCCCCTTTCGCTGCCCTACATCTACGCCGCGATCGGCCTCTTCCTTTTAGGGACCGCCGCCGAGATGTTCGATATCCCTCTCCAGGCGTCACTCCAGGTCCGGGCGCCTCACGAACATCGAGGCCGGGTCCTGGCGGCATACAATTTCTTCTCGTTCCTGTCGATGGCCCTCTTCATGGTCTTCTTCGGGATACTGACCGACAAGAACTCCTTCGGCCTGAACGGCGCCGGAGTCTGGTTCACCATCGCCGCCATTACCATACCGGTCTGGCTCGCCTCGCGCAAAGCCTGGCGGAAAGCGTAGCAGCCGCCCCGATCCGGGTCCTTTTATCCTGTTCCTCCCGGCGGTCTTCATTCCCAAAATCGGACTTTCTGGTAGAATAACTGCGTGTTTGAGGCATAAAATTTCGGCCGCAGCGGCGGCAGAAAGGAAAAAACGCGATATGACAACCGAAGTGATCAGGCTTTCCGACAACCCGTCACTCAAATCGGTCAAAGAGGCGGCGATCGCCGCGTTGCGCGGCGGTAAACTGGTCGTCTTTCCGACCGAAACGGTCTACGGAATCGGCGCGCTCGCCTCGTCAGCCGAGGCGGTCGACAGGCTCGTCTCCGCCAAGGGACGCAAAAAGGGACATGCCGTTCCGGTCGCGATTTCGGGCTGGCGTACGCTGCGCTACTATTCGCCGAACCTCGACGAGGTCACCGCGCGGCTGGCCCGCCGCGGCTGGCCCGGCCCGATCACCCTGGTCGCCGATGCGACGAGTCCGAACAGCCGGTTCGCCACACTTCCCGACGAGGTTAAAGACGTCATCATGCCGCGCGGCACCGTCGGCTACCGTGTGCCGAACCATTCGGTCTTTCTGGAAATCCTCCGCGAACTCGACGAACCGCTCCTGCTGACGAGCGCGAACCTGACCGGAGAGCCCCCGGCGGTCAGCGCCGAAAGCGCGAAAGTCGGTCTGGGCGACCGGCCCGACCTGATCATCGACGACGGAATCGCCTGTTTTCAGCGGCCGTCGACCGTACTTTCGGTCACCGACGGCACGGTCAACATCATCCGCGAAGGGGTCTACACAAGAGACCAGATCGACCGAATGATGGTCAAGATGATCCTCTTCGTCTGTACCGGCAACACATGCCGAAGCCCGATGGCCGAGGTGATCTGCGCGAACATGATCGCAAAACATCTCGGCTGCGGTATCGACGAACTCGAATCGCGCGGATACATGGTCCTGTCGGCGGGTGTTGCGGCGCTGCCGAACTCGCCGGCCAGCCCCGACGCGGTCGAGGTGATGAAAAACCGCGGCATCTCCCTTGAGAATCACCAGACGCAGCCCCTTTCCGAAGCGCTCCTGCGCTACGCCGACCGGATCTACGTTATGGGACGCGCCCACAAAGAGGCAATCTGCTCACAGTGGCCCGACGATGCCGAACGGATCTCGCTCCTGTCGGCCGACGGTTCCGATATCTGCGACCCGCTGGGGGGCGGCTACACCGTCTATCAGGAATGCGCCAAGCAGATCGAGTCGGAACTCGACAAGCATTTTTCCGAAATCATCTCGTTCTGACCCCGGAGAGAAGGCAGCTTCAATGAAAAAGATCGCCGATTATATCCGTTCGATCCCCGATTTCCCGAAACCGGGGATTCTGTTCCGCGACATCACCTCCCTGATCGAAAACGGCGAGGGGTTCCGGCAGACGATTGACGAGCTTACCGCGAAAGCGGAAATGTTCGCTCCGATCGACGTGATCGCCGCTCCCGAAGCGCGCGGTTTTGTCTTCGGCGCCCCTCTTGCGGCCCGTCTGGGAGCCGGTCTGGTTCTGATGCGCAAAAAGGGGAAACTTCCGGGTAAGACCTGTTCGATGCATTACCAGCTCGAGTACGGCACCGATGAAATCCACATTCACGAAGACTCGATAAAGCCGGGCCAGCGGGTTCTGGTCATTGACGATCTTCTGGCGACCGGCGGCACGATCGACGGCTGCTGCCGGCTGATCGAAAGCCGCGGCGGAACCGTTGCCGGAGTCGGTTTTGTGATCGAACTGGTTGATCTGGGCGGCCGTGAAAAGCTCGCCGGCCGCAGCGTCTTCTCCCTGGTCACCTTTCCGGGTCACTGAACCGCAAAGGGGCGGATGCGGCAATGACCAGACAAAAACGTCTGAACATCATCCTGGTTTCCGTCGCGGTTCTTTGTCCGGTGTTGTTTTATATCGGCTGTATGACGGCCTTCATGTCGGAGGGGTGCCGTTCGGAATTAGCAGGACACTTCTGGATGTTCGCTGGTGTGGCAATTGTGATTAGCGCAGGGCCGCTGGGTTTTACTGCGGCGTTGACCCTTCTGATAATGAACAGAAGAAAGCTTAGCATATTCAGGCGCTTAGGACTTTTTGCATTGCTTCTGCTTAACTTTTATTTTATCCTGCCCGTTTATCTTTTCTTTGGGGCATACTGCCACTTCGATCTTCTCAGTTGGATATTTACACTTTTTCAGGGTTAATCAGTCCGTCCCGGCGCAAGCGGCTTGACAGCGTATCAACCGCGGTTATAAACCGTACCGCCTGCCGGAACGGGGTTTTTCATCAGTATCGGGAATATAATGAGAACCATCAGGTGGTGCTTGAAATCGGATATCACAATGAGCCGTCACTCGGGAAAGGAGATGTGTTTCATGTGCATGTTCATACTATTCCTGGAGTTGAAGGACATCCTAAGGCACATAAATTTGCAATCCATCCCGGTGATCAATACTACGAGAAATACAAGAAATTTTTCAAAGGAGTAAAGTAAAATGAAAGGTTGCACACTCGCAGAATTCATCAATGACCTCCGCACGATGGGGGGACCGGAAAGGGAGTTTACCTTCCGTGACAAACGGTATTTCCTCGAAACCATTCGTCAGAAGGAAACAGGACTTTTAGAGATGTATGTCGCAGAAGTGGTATATGATTCAGAAGGTCCGATCTTCAGATTCTTTGGCAAAGACTTCGACGAATGTACCGACCAGTTCGAGGAAGCGAAAATCTTTGACGGGAAGACGATCTACGACGTCGAGGACGAAATCGAGGTCCTTTTCGGGTAGGCATATGCTTTAAACTGTAGGGCCGTATGTGAATGATAGTGCAGTTTTCTTTGCCGTTCAAAGCAGAAATACACTATTGCAAAGGGGCTTTCCGACCGAACTGGCAGTAAATTGACTTTCTGCCGGTTCGGTCACCCTGAACGGAATTGTTAAGGGTCCACATATCATTGGCAGTCAGGAGGTTTAAGACGGATATGGGCGGAAACGGAACATACTCGCTTGGGATCTC
>ONWH01000307.1 GCA_900321495.1 uncultured Planctomycetota bacterium | reverse complement strand
TCTTATTATAAGAAAATTTTCTCTTTCGGAAAAGATGAATTACGCTTCCGCCCCCCTGCGGAAAAGTCCGCGGCCCGCGGAAAAATCAGCCGCAGCGCAAGGGCGCGTCGAGACGGCTCAGATCGAACGAAACCGGCAGTTTCCCCGAAAGGAGCTCTTCGGGAAGAGAACCGAGAAATTCGCGCCGCCATCCGGTCATGAGGCGCGGCGTACTCTCCGGCGGCAGGGTTCCGGCGTAACTGGCGACCAGTTCACGCGCGTCCTGGGGAACCGCCAGGATATTCGGCGAAAGGTCGCGCTTTTTCGCCTCATTGTGGAGTACCGCCAGGAGCCACGAAGCGGCGATCGGATAGTTCGGGAAACTGAAATTGACCGGGATTTCGGGAAGCGCGAAATCGGGTATCGCAAGCCCCCGCGCGACAATCTTCGGAAGCTCCTGAACGTACATCGCCGCGTCGCTGCGGCGGTGAATCGAACGGAGTGCGGCAAGACGGTCGGGATCGGTGATTTTGAGTTTCGCCAGCTCGATGATCACATCGTCGCGCAGGATATGGTTGGCGCTGCGCCGTTTCATCGCGGCCTTCTTCTCGCGCCAGTACCAGAGTTCCCGTACAATCGCCAGCTCGCGCCGCCCCAGCGAGTTGATCCCCGAAACCCGCTGCCAGCCGATCCCGGTAAACGAGGCAACCATCCGCGCCAGATAATCGCGCGACTCCTCTTCGAACCAGGCGACACGGCCGAGCCGTTCGAGCCGCGTCCGCAGTTCACCGGCCATCCGTTCCAGAAAGAGAACGTCGTTCAGCGCGTACTCCACCTGCAGGATTGAAAGGGGGCGCACGCGCCAGTCGGTCCGCGTTTCGTCTTTCGGCAGATCGATTCGGAGAAGCTCGTCGACAAGTTTTTTCAGGCTGGCGGGATAATCGATTCCGACGAATCCGGCGGCAAGCTGAATGTCGAAAAGGCGGTCCGGCACCCGGCCGATCGCCTTGTAGCAGAATTCCATCTCGCTCCGGGCCGAATGGGCCGTAACCTGCACCGCCGGGTCGCAGAGTTTTTTCCAGAACAGGGTCATATCGTCGACCGCCAGCGGGTCGATCAAAACCGGTCCGTATTCGGTCGCCGCCTGAACCAGGCAGAGCTGTGTCCTGTACTTCCCGTCCGAGATAAACTCGGTATCGAAGTCGATCCGCTTCGCGTCGCGGATCGACTCCAGATAATCCCTCAATTCAGCGGTACTGCGAATGAAGCGGTGAGAAGTCATCTCCGGGAAAGACTACCTCAGGAAGATCAGCGTCATCACCAGGAGAATCGGGAAAAGGATACAGATCGTGTACCCGATATAGCCGAAGAAGCTCGGCATCTTAACCCCCGACTGCTCGGCAATCGACTTAACCATAAAGTTCGGCCCGTTCCCGATATAGGTCATCGCGCCCATCATCACCGAACCGAGCGAAATGGCTATCAGAAGAGCCAGCGAAATCGGAACGCCCGAAACCGCCGCGTCTTTTTCGAGACTCGCCTTGAACTCTTCGTTTTCGGCAGCCTGCGCTTCGTCGGCCGACTTGGCCGTCTCAAAGAACACGACATAGGTCGGCGCATTGTCGAGAACCGACGAGAGCGACCCCGACATCCAGAAGAATTCCTGCGCTTCGTTCAGGCCGATCTTCGAGCCGACCGAGTGGACGCTTTCGGTGATCTCTTTTCCCTTTTCGTTCAGAATCTGCAGAGGGGCCTGCATGCAGATGAAGATTCCGAAGAAGAGGGCGGCGACTTCGATGATCGCGCTGAAATTGAATTCGTTTTCCGCCCGGATCGCCTTCGAACCGAACACGAGCGAGATGAAGACCATCGCCAGCTGGACGATCTCGCGCAGGAACATCGGCGGATACCAGCCCCCTTCGCCGTTGGTCGCGCCGAGCGCCTTGCTCGGGTCGAGAAGCATCACGCCCAGAACGACGCCGATCAGGCAGAAGAGGTTCGGGAAAAGGCCGCGGATCCGAAGCGGCTGAACGTCGGCCTCGTCGATCGCCTTGTCCAGAGGCGCCTCTTTGCGGTA
>ONWH01000251.1 GCA_900321495.1 uncultured Planctomycetota bacterium | reverse complement strand
TCAAACCGTTTGGTTGGCCCTGTCGTTTAACGGTTAGGACACGGCCCTTTCAAGGCCGCGATACGGGTTCGATTCCCGTCAGGGTCACTGCCCGCCCTCTCAGGCTCCAAGTCTGGGAGGGCTTTTTTTGTGGGATATGCCTTGTTTTTAAGGCTCCGACCGCTTTCGGCGATGTCAGAACAAAACGTTTACCTTTCCGCCTTTTAATCCCTATTGACGCGGTAGGAAATAAGTCTAGAATTGACGGGACCGTTTTGCGGCTCCCGCGCCGGCGGTTTTTCTCTGCCGGAACGGTTTTAAAAACGAGACGAAAGGAGCGGGGCATGACCCTTACGCGCGATCAGGCTTTGACGATTCTGAAAAAGTACAACAAGGACCCGTTTCATCTGCGCCATGCCCTGACGGTTGAGGCGGTGATGAAATGGTTCGCCCGGGAACTGGGCTACGGCGATGAGGCGGGGTACTGGGGGATCGTCGGCCTTCTGCACGATATCGACTTTGAACTCTTTCCGGCGGAACATTGCCTGAAAGCGCCGGAGATGCTCCGTGCCGAAGGGGTGGGCGGGGATATCATTCACGCGGTCTGCTCGCACGGCTACGGGATCACCGTCGGGTGCGGTGCGACGATCGATGTTTTTCCGGACCGCGAAATGGAGAAGGTCCTTTTTGCCGCCGACGAACTGACCGGGCTTATCTGGGCGGCGGCCTTGATGCGCCCGTCGAAAAGCGTCGGGGATATGGATCTGAAATCCATTAAAAAGAAGTATAAAAGCAAAGGATTCGCCGCGGGCTGCTCGCGCGAGGTGATCCAGCGGGGCGCCGAACAGCTGGAATGGAATCTCGAAAAGCTCCTCGAAATGACGCTCCGCGCGATGGCCGAGTGCGAGGATGAGATTCGTGAAGCGGTTCAGAGGGATATCTGACCGAAAGCTCGGTTTGCCGTCCGGCTCAATTCTCCGTCGGCGAAAACCTGATCAGTTTCACCGTTGACCCGGTGACAGGTCCCAGATCGATCACGCCGTCCGTATAGGCCAGGTCCGAAACGGACGGTTCGCGCTGCCTGCCGGCTTCGAGCGATTCGACGGTTACCGTTCCCGACCGGGGAACTCCCGATAAGCGAATTGTCAGCGCCGACGCCTTTTTTTTGAACGAGGCAACTATCAGGCGTTTCGCGCCGCCGCTGCCTGTACCGCCGAGGATGGCGATATTTTCAGGCGCGCCGCCGCATCTGATCCGGTTCGGCGCCGAGTCCGTCATTTCGCCGAACATCCGAAACGCGTAATACGTCTTGAAGGGGAATCCGTATTTGTCGATCAGTCCCCAATTATCGTCGGTCGCCATGGTGGTGCAGTAGTAGCTCGAACTGTCGAGCGGTGTGTCCTGCCACAGGATAAGGGCGCAGGCGTCGAATGCCGCCGCGTCGATTCCGTTCAGGCCGTGATCGCCGTTATTGAGCGCGACGCGGAAATCGAGGTCCCCCTTTGTCCCCTGAACCTCGTCCCACGCGCAGTTGAAATAATGCCATTCGTCGAGATGCAGTTCGGTTTCGGTGAATCCGCGCTCGTCCAGCAGGCGCCGAACCTTGGCGGGCGAGGAGGTGATGTCGTCGAGCGAAGCGGTGTAGGCGTGCCACGAGCAGAAATCGAGCGGGGCGTTCTCCTGTCGGCAGTAGTCGATGAACTGCGATAAGAGGTCGGCCGCGTATTCCGAAATAGCCGGGCCCCCGACCTTGATTTCCGGGAACTCCCGTTTCAGACGTTTCGCCATCGCCGCGTAGAACCTGCAGTAGGCGGCAAAGTCCTTGTCCCACATTGCCTGACCGATATTCGGCTCGTTCCAGATTTCCCAGTATTCGATGTTCCAGTGAAATCCGTTTCCCCATCCCCTGTTGTAGTGGCGGACGATTCCGGCGTAGATTTCGCCGGTCTTCTCATAATCCTCAGGCTCTTTTACGAAATAGGTGTTCGGGGCGGAATGTTCGATGGAAGCCCCCAGCCGGTAGAGGATCGGCGAACCGGCATCGAGAATCGACTTGATATAGTCGTCGGTCGCGGTGAAGTAGTAGTTCGCCGGGTCGGCGGGATCGTCGTTCATGTTGCCGAAAATGTGCTGAACGTCGACGATCCGGAATCCGGAATTGTCCGCCGGCGCATCGTGAAGCCGCACAAGACCGAAGTGAGCATCTTTGAAAAGGGGCCTGTGGGTGTTGTACCGGCTACTCGAAAGGCGGGGGCCGAGATTCGTCCCGTTCACCGCCTTGATACGGCCGACGACGTCGGAAAAATCGGCCGTCAGGATAATTTCCGGCGCCTCTTCGGATTCGGCGCGGAGACGAACGGTTTGCGGTCCGAACCAAAGGGAGACGGCGGCGAGAAGAAAAAACAGTGATTTGCTGCGGTTCAGTTTTTGTATGGGCATTTTGTTTC
>ONWH01000253.1 GCA_900321495.1 uncultured Planctomycetota bacterium | reverse complement strand
GGTATACTCGTCGTCGGTCATGCCGAGTTTTCTCTCATACGAATTCTGAAGGTTGTTCGAATGGAGGGTCGATTCGGCGTAAAGGTTTCCCATCAGCCCGGCGGTTCCGTACGGGTTGCCGATCCGTTCATAGAGGTAGTTCCAGATGATCTCCTCGGAGGAAAGTTCGGCGGCATCCCCTTCCGGTTTTGTCCCCTTCGCGCCTGCGTACGGCGATGCAAGGAGAAGCGCGGCCGCAACGGCACAGAAGATGAAGAGGGAACGGTTTGTAAACAGAGGCGAGTCTGAACGGCGGGTTTTCATCGGGCGATTCCTTTGACTTCTGAAACGGCTTGCGGGGCAGTCTGATATTCGGACAGCCGTATTTTATTATTTTGCCGTGCCGGACGCAAGGAGAGCGGAGAAGCGGAACGCGGCAAAGAGTCCTGCCAAACGGCTCTGTCTCAAGACATATCCCGCGTCCGCTTTTCGCGGTGTCCCCTGCTGTGGTTCAATTCGATCCGCCCACACCTTTTTAGGAAGCAGATAATGTGCCTGTTTGCCGGGGAGAGCGGGATATTCACCCGCTCCCCCAAAAAAACGCGCCCTTTCCCCCGAGGAAACCGGGGAAAGGGCGCTCGGTTTTCCGCGCCTAAGCGCGGAAAACCTGTCCTGTGTCTTGATGAGGGCTAATCGTCTTCCCGTTCGCCGATTTTTGTGCCGATCAGCCAGGCGGCCGGGGCGGCGACGGCGGCCAGGATGAGTGCCGGAATGAGACGCTCGACGGTCGTCGAATTCGAGTCGAGAAGGCCCCTGCCCAGGAACCCGAGCATCATGCTGAAACAGAACGCCATGACGGTGATCAGAAGACGGTTCTTTTTTCCCTGCGCGGAGAGCGGGGGGACGGCGGGGCGGTTCTTTTTGACTTTGACCGTTTTGGGCTCGGCGCTTTCCTCTTTCCCCCTCTTCCCGGTTTCTTTTGCCGCGGGGCGTACGACCTGCTGAACCGCGTCGCGGGGGTAGTATTTGGCGATCGCGGCGTTTACCTGCGCGGGAGTGCAGATCGCGCTGCGGATCGGCATATCGAACAGCACCCGGAGCTGCTCTTCCACATCGAGCGAAAGGGGGACCGGCGAGGCGAGAATCAGACGCCCCATATCGGCCATGACCGGGACGAACGAATGGGAACGCGCCATGTTCGGGTCGATCTGCGGCGCGTAATACTCGTCGACCGGGATCTCGCGCAGGTCGATGAACGGAAGTCCTTCCGACTCGGCGAACGCCAGCATGACCTGTTCCTGCGGCGCGAGCCTCTGCTGAATGATCGCCATGTGGAGGTCCAGGCCGACCGCTTCGGCGTAACTTTTCGCCTTTTTCAGGTTTTCGGGAGTGACGATCCGGTTCCGAACCAGAATCTCGCCGAACGAGCGGGCCGGCTGCGCGGCCGCCGCGGCGTCCGGTTTGCGGCCGAGCGACTCGTCGTATTCCGCCTTCCGCTCCTTGTCGGTCAGACAGAGCATCGCCTTGGCCAGCTCGTTGAGGAGCTCCTGCGACTCGTCGATGTAGTCGCCGGTGGCGAATCTGCGGATATACGCGTTCAGTTTCCGGTAGTGGTCGCGGATCACCGCGGTGTCGTCTTCGAACGGTTTGAGTTTGAGAATCTGATAGAAGTTCAGAGGGCGGTTCGTCGCTGAGATTTTCAGCCAGTCCCGATAGACGTCAAGTTTCTGCTGAGGCATGACTTTTCCTGCGGTTTCCGCCGCGGCGCGGCGGTCACTCTTTTCGAAAGGCGGTTGTGTTCACCAAGCGGGAAACGGGGCGGTTCCGAAAGCCCCTTTCACGGTACCCTGATTCTATACCACGCGGGGAAAGCGCGCAAGTTCCCGGACGGGAAGAATTGCCGGACGGTTGAAATCGTCCGGCCGTCCGGTTACAATCGGGGAAACCCGTGATATTTGTTTCATCCTCAGTTCTTCAAGGAGTCATTCCGATGCTGAAAAAGATTCTCTGCGCGCTCCTCTGCGCTGTTCTCTTCCGTTCGGTTCCGGTTTCCGCCGAAGAGGCGGAGTCCCCGACGCCCGGAGAGCAGGTTCTCTGTTCGATCACTCTTTCCTACGCGAAACCGCTGGCGTTCGAGACCGACGCCGAGTTCAAGACCGACTTTGAACTGCCCTACTGGGTTTATCTGCCGGTCTGCGATGCCGAAAAGACCGAGGACGGGTACCCGCTCATCATCTTTCTGCACGGGTCCGAAGAACGGGGCAAAAACGAAGCCGCACTGAAGGCGGGTCTTCCGCGCCGGATCATGAAGGAAAAGGAAACCTGGCCGTTCATCACCGTGACTCCCGTCTGTCCCGTGAAGAGACGGTGGATCGAAATGGATATGCGCCCGCTGGTCGAGCATCTGATCGCCGAATATCCGGTCGACCCGGACCGCGTCTACCTGACCGGTCTGTCGATGGGCGGGTTCGGCACCTGGGACGCGCTTCTGAAGGACCCGGACCTTTACGCCGCCGCCGCGCCGATCGCCGGCGGGTGCGAGGCCGAATGGGCGCCCCGGCTTCTCGACATCCCGATCTGGGCGTTTCACGGCGAAGAGGATCCGACGGTCCGCCCGGCGTGGAGTATCGATATCTGCCGCGCGATCGAGGAGCAGGGGGGCAGGAAGATCCGTCTCTCCCTCTTCCCCGACGCCGAGCACGACGTCTGGACCCCGGCATACAAGGATCCGGAATTCTACAAGTGGCTCCTGAGCAACCGGCTCAGCGACCGGACGGCGGCCCCCAAAGCGGAATGATTTTTCACGGCTCCCCCTTCGGAACCGGTTTTCCGGCCGATCGGGTATAAATAATATACAGTTGTCGTTTGGATTTCATTTCGGAAAACACCTTCCCGGGCCGGGGATATCCGGTTCCGGCTGAAGGTCGGGAGAGAGGCTCCGGTCATGAAAAAACGCGTCCTTCGTTTTGAGTCGCTGGAAGACCGCCGGCTTCTGGCCGTGGCCGCGGGACTGGAGACTCCGTTCCCCGAACCGACCGCCGCGGTTCCCGCGGGAGCCGCTGTCGGCGACGTCTATATCGCCTCGACGCTCGACGCCGATGGGGACGGGTTCATCGGACCGGCGGAGCTTTCGTATATGAGCCACGCCTGGTTCGCCTCCGACGGCGGGGACAGGTGGAATCCGGCAAGCGATCTGGACGGGGACGGGTTTGTCGGGCCGGGCGACTATGCGCTCCTCTCGTCGTATTGGTTCAAAACGAATGACGGGCTTCCCGAGAGTACCAGGTCGTATCAGATCTATCCCTCCGATATCGGGAACTGGATTCTTTTCGGCGATCAGGTCTCGAAGATTTCCGCCCGCGGCGGCACCCTTACCCTCGACGCGGGCGGCGGCGGCCTGGAAGCCGTCTGCGACTATGACGCCTTCCCTGAAAATCTGCGTGTCACCGCCGATTTTAAAACGGCCGGCGTCTCCGCCGCCTTTCAGGCGGGGATCGAGCTGGCAGTGCAGGAGAGCGGCGCCCGCTACTGTGCCGAAATTCAGCCGGACCGCGCCTGTCTCTACTATGTCGACGGCAGCGGGCGGATGAGTCTCCTTGACGGGGCGTTTTACACGTTTTCCCCGAATGAGACCTATACGGTCTGGGTGCAGAAAAGTGATTCGTTCCTCTCGTTCGGCGTCGGAAGCGGCACGCTCATCTCGGTGAGCGATGCGCGCCTTTCGGGAGGACAGGTCGGTTTCTACGCGTCGGAAGGCATCGGCGCGTTCAGTCATATCTCGGTCGAAAACAATCCCGCGTTCGTCCCGGCGCCGGAAACCCGCGTCGGCGATGTGATCGTTCGGACGAAGTTCGCCGAAAACGGCGTTCCGCTCCCCGAACCGGTTTCGGCCTACGAGATTTATCCTTCCGATCCCGGCAACTGGTTCCTTTTCGGCGATCAGGTTTCAAAAGTGACCGCGAAAAACGGCGTGCTGACGATCGACGCGCAGAACGGCGCGCTTGAGGCGCTCTGCGATTACGGCGCCTTTGAAGAGAATATTCGCGTCGCCGCCGGCTTCAAGGGGACCGGCGCGTTCCGCGCGGGGATCGAACTGGCGGTTCAGGATTCCGGGGCGCGCTACTACGCCGAGTTCCGAAACGACGGCGTTTCGCTCTACTATGTCGACGAGGGGGAGTCGTTCATTCCGCTGCACAGCGTCGGCTACACGTTCGCCGCGGGGAGGACCTATACCGTCTGGATGCAGCTTGCCGGCGGCCAGCTCGCCTGCGGGGTCCAGTCCGAGACGCTCATCGCGCTCGACGAGACGCGTCTTTCGGGCGGAGGCGTCGGATTCTACGCCTCGGGCGGCATCGGCGCGTTCTCGGACATTCGGGCGGAGTCCGAGCCCGTACGGGTTGAAAACACCGTCGATCTCCCCGAGGCGGGAAAACAGATTCTGATCACCGATTCGGCGACAGGACTCTCCTACTGGCTCTTCGTTCCGACCGACACCTCGGCGGGGACGAAGGACGGTTTTCCGCTGATGCTCTTCCTTCACGGGGCCGGCGAACGGGGGAATCCCGCCAATGTCAAAGTGCACGGCCCGCCGATGCTTCTCGAAAACGGATGGGCCGGAACGTGGCCTTTCATTACCGTCTCTCCCAGCTGTCCGTCGGGCGCCACCTGGTCGGCTTCCCAGCTTCTGAGGCTCCTCGACGAGGTCGTTGAGCGGCTCCCGGTCGATGAGAGCCGCGTCTATGTGACCGGCGTTTCGATGGGGGGGCACGGCACGTGGGATATGCTCCTGGCGGATCCGGACCGGTTCGCCGCCGCCGCGCCGATCTGCGGCTGGTCCGACCCTTCGCGCGCCCCGCTTCTGGTCGACGTTCCGATCTGGGTTTTTCACGGCGACGCCGATACCCAGGTCAGCTGGAAAAACAGCTCCAATATGGTCGACGCGATCCGGGCGGCCGGGGGGACGAAGGTCGAGTTCACCCTCTATCCGGGGGTCGGGCACAACAGCTGGACCGTGACGTATAACAACAGGGATCTCTACACCTGGTTTCTGCGGCAATCCAGGTGACACACACCGGTTCCGGTTATTCAGAGGAAAGGTTTTATGTTCAGACGCCTTCTGACGCTCCTTCTTTTTTCCGCGTTTTCGGCCGGCGCCCTTTCCGCCGGTACGGTGCAGAATCCCCCCGAGCCGGGAAAGCAGATACTCTGTACGATCCGCGGGCCGGCCGGCCAGCCCTACCGTTCACCCGAAGAGGCGGACCGCCCGGGGGACGACGTCGCCGTCGAGTCGGAAGAGACAGTCGATCTCCGTTACTGGCTCTATCTGCCGGTTGACGAGTCGGCCCGCTCGCCGAAAGGGTTTCCGGTTCTCCTGCTCCTTCACGGGGCGGGAGGCGGCGACAGCATCGAGGGACTGAAGGGGTTCGCCTTTCCCGGCCAGCTCGGGCCCGACGCCTTCAAAACGTGGCCTTTCATTACGGTCACCCCCGCCTGCCCGGCCGCATCACGCTGGTCGGCCGAACAGCTTCTGCCGATTCTCGACCGCGTCCTGGCCGAAACGCCCGCCGATCCGGACCGCGTCTATGTGATGGGAGTCTCAATGGGAGGGTACGGCGCCTGGATGATGCTCGTCAAGGCGCATGACCGGATCGCCGCCGGGATTCCCCTCTGCGGCGGGTGCGATCCGGCCGAGGCGCGGCGGCTCGCCGATATGCCGATCTGGGCGTTTCACGGGGAGGAGGACACCGTTGTCCTCCCCCGGCGGAGCATCGATATCGTCCGCGCGATCAAGGAAAGCGGGGGAGAGAAGGTCCGCCTGACCCTCTATCCCGGCTGCGGCCACGACTGCTGGTCCCCGACCTTTCGGAATCCTGAAATTTACAGCTGGCTTCTTGAGCAGAGTCTCGAAAAGCGCCGGTCGGCGGAACCTTGAAATCGGGAAACCGTTCGGATAGAATCGTAGAGGTTATTGGTAAGGGGTGTTTCCCGCAGTCAAAACATGTTGTCAAGAAGAGGAGTTTCCCGATGCTGATGAAAGTGACAGCGGCCGCTTTTTTCTGCGGCTGCGCCCTGGCCGTCTGGGCTGCCGGTGAAGGAACCGACGCCCCCGCGCCGGGCAAACAGGTTCTTCGTTCCATCCATGTTCCCGCGTCCCAGTGCTTCTGGACCACCGGGGATGTCGACCAGCTGGGGGAATACCTTCCCGCCGATCCGTCCAAAGAAGAGGAATTCTGCTACTGGCTCTTCCTGCCGACCGATCAGTCGGCGAAAAACGAGAAGGGGTTCCCCCTCCTGGTCTTTCTGCACGGGGCGGGGGAACGGGGCAATCCCGAAGCGGTCAAGGTTCACGGTCCGCCGAAACTGGTCGAAACCGAAGCTGGGGAGACCTGGCCTTTCATCACCGTCTCTCCCTCCTGCCCGGCCGACGGGTACTGGTCGGTCGATCAGATTCTCCTGGCAATCGATAAGGTGATCGCCGAACAGCCGGTCGATACCGACCGCGTCTATGTGACCGGCCTTTCGATGGGCGGGTACGGCACCTGGATGCTTCTGGACAGGGCGGGCGACCGGTTTGCCGCCGCCGCTCCCCTCTGCGGCGGGTGCGATCCGGCCAAGGCCTGCAAAATGCTCGATAAGCCGATCTGGGTCTTCCACGGCGATAAGGACGGCGCGGTCCCGTTCGACCGGAGCGTGAAAATGGTCGAAGCTATCAAAAAACTCGGAGGCGAGAAGATCCGGTTTACCGCCTATCCGGGGTATGGGCACGACTGCTGGACCGAGACGTACAACAATCCGGAGCTCTATACATGGTTCCTGAGCCACTCGCGCTAGAAAAAAGCGGATTTTTCCGATTTGACGTTGACCGTTTTCCGGAAAAAAGGTAACATACTTCCATGCTTAAACGAGGGCGGAAAGCCCGGTTCAAAAAGCCGGATTTCTCCCCTCTTTTAGCTTAGGTTCCACGGATGGGAACCTTCTTTCTGCACGGAGGCAGAACTTTTTGGCGGCCGCAGGAGATTCAACGGCCGCCGTCCGAATCGGGCGCCCGGCGGGCGTCCTTCCCGGCGCAGGAGGCGCGGGGAGAACCGGCAAATCCCGAAGAGGAACGGATTCCTGAACTTCGGGTTTTGCACGGGAATTTTTCCCGGTTTTTTTGGGAAATTCCTCAAGTTGCCCCCTTCCACGATTCTTTTCTTGGATTATACTTGTCGCATATATTTGCAAATTACCGGCAGCGTGGTTTATTTGTCGGCCTGAGGAACGCCCTTCTTTCAAACGGGCTCACCTCGCAGTCAGGCGGTTTTGAGTGTTTCAGGAAAGACCGCTTCGTCTAAGCCTTCCGCCACGTTTTTTCCGCCTTCCTCTCTACACATTCGGGCGGACAGAAGCCGGCGACTGCGAGTATCAGAGAAACTTGGCAATCAGGTAATCGGCTCCAACAACGCCTTAATCATTAAGGAGATTTCAATGCCCGCGGACAAAAAAGAAAAGAAAGACATCATTCGGATTCGAATGGAAGCTTACGATAACGCGATCCTCGATCAAAGCGCTCAACAGATCATTGACGCCGCGAAACGGGGCGGCAGCGAAGCGCGGGGGCCGATTCCGCTTCCGACGCGTATTGAACGCTACACGGTTCTTTCG
>ONWH01000254.1 GCA_900321495.1 uncultured Planctomycetota bacterium | reverse complement strand
CGAAAAGATCAACGGGCTCCCGCACAACAAGGTCCCGCTGGCCTGCAACCACGTCACCACGTTCATCGACGTTCAGAAAGCGCTTCTATTTTATGTTGTAGTAGCCTGGGCAGACGACTTCACCGGGAGCATCATAGATTATGGTAGCTGGCCTGATCAGCACCGACGCGAGTTCTCGCTCGCCGACGCAAATCCGACCATCCAGAGCCTGAATCCGCGGGCTGGTCTTGAGGGCGGGCTGTACGCCGCCCTGACCACACTGACGGATGATCTGCTTGGTCGCGAGTGGGAACGTGAGGACGGGGCCATGATGAAGATCGAACGTGCACTGATTGATGCAAACTGGGGGCAAAGTACGGAAATCATCTATCAATTTTGCCGGGAATCCAAGTTCGCCGGCGTCGTGCTGCCGAGTCATGGTCGATACGTCGGTGCGAGCTCAAAGCCGATGACGGAATACCGCAAGCAGCCCGGTGACAAGCTTGGCTTCAACTGGATGATGCCGTCGGTGATCAAGAAACGGGCTGTCCGGCACGTCATATTCGATTCCAACTTCTGGAAGAGTTTCGTCCATGCTCGCCTCGCGGTTCCCACAGGTGACAAAGGCTCCCTCACGCTCTACGGACGTGTTCCCGGCATCCACCAGCTCCTGGCCGAGCACCTCACGGCTGAATATCGCGTGAAGACTTCCGGTCGTGGCCGCACGGTGGACGAGTGGAAGCTGAAGCCCGAACACCACGACAACCACTGGCTGGACTGCCTGGCCGGATGCGCGGTGTGCGGGTCTATGCTCGGATGCAGCCTGCCGGAGTTCGGTGCGGTTATGCAGAAGAAGCGTGGCCGCATAAAGCTGTCCGAACGCACGGGAACGCATATCACTGCCGGGGAACCTCGGCGCAAGCTCAAACTATCAGATATGAGGAGAAGCTAATGGAAGATACGACCGTTATGCAGTTATGCTGTCTTTTTTCGGCAGTTTTTCGAAGAAAGAACGGTATTCCACTGGATAAAGCCGGAGACATGCGCTTTAAGTACATGCCGCCGGAGAATCGCGCCGAAAAACACGACGCTGGACTCCATTCAAAAGTAATCGAAACGGAGAATCTATGTGTAACGAAAACACCGTCGTCCTTGATCAGCTTACCTGCCTCCTGGTCTCAGTCATGAGGCGGAAACAGTCACAAAATTCAGACAGACAGAAAGGAGTCAAAAATGCAAAGAGCGGACATAATCAGCCGCCAGATTGATGCGGTCAAGACAAAAAATATGCCGGACCTCCGGGAACAGTTCCAGGAGCTCCACGGCTTCGACTGCGGAGAAACCAATTCCCGCAATCTGCGCAAGCGGATCATCTGCCGCCTGCAGGAGATCTACCTCGGTGGCGTCGACGCCACCGACATGATGATTCTGGAAGACATTGCGGACAGAGACCCGCTGGCCAACCTCAAAATCATCGCGGCAAAACGCGCGGTCAAGATCACAGGAACGAAACTGTACCGTATCTGGAAAGGCAGGCAATACGTGGTAACGGTCGGCAAGCAGGGGAAATACATTTACAACGGGGAAACATTCAAATCACTGTCGGCGGTGGCGCGTAAGATCACCGGAACGAAATGGAACGGAAAAGTGTTCTTTGGAGTGAAAAGCTGATGGAACAGATCAAATGTGCAATTTACTGCCGCAAGTCGGTGGAGAAGGGGCTCGACATGGAATTCAATTCCCTCGACGCCCAGCGGGAAGCCGGGGAAGCATACGTCGCCAGTCAGAAATCGAATGGCTGGATCTGCCTGCCGGAGCATTATGACGACGGCGGCTTCTCCGGCGGGAACATGAACAGGCCCGCACTCAAAAAGCTTCTTGCCGACTGCGAGGCCGGGAAGGTGGACGTCATTGTGGTTTACAAAATCGACCGACTGTCACGTTCCTTGTGCGACTTCGCCGATCTTAGCCGCTCGTTCGAGAAATGGAACGTGGCCTTTGTGTCCGTCACGCAGGAAATCAACACAAACACGTCCGCAGGGCGCATGATGCTGAATATCCTCATGACCTTCGCGCAGTTTGAACGGGAAATGATTTCAACACGCGTCAAGGATAAAATGGCCGCGACGCGGAAGAAGGGAAAATGGGTAGGCGGTGGAATCCCGCTTGGATACCAGCTTATCGACAAGAAGCTTTATGTGAATAAAGAAACGGCACCGATAGTCTGCCGGATCTTTCGGCGCTACATTGAAATCCAGTCCCCGAAGCAGATTGCAAAGGAGCTCAATGATGATGGAGTAATGTTCCGCCGCGGATACAGATGGAATACCCAGCAGATCTACCGAATCCTCAACAACTACACCTACGCCGGAATGGTGTTCTATGAAGAACATGCATATCCCGGAGAACAAGAACCGATCATCGACCGGGAAACATGGGAGACGACACAGCGCTTTCTTCAGGCAAACAATCCTGTGAAGGGAGCATCCATGCGGCGTTCATCCGATGCCGCATTGGCCGGCATTATCCGATGCGGTCACTGCAATTGCGCCATGACACCGGCAAGCTCCAGTCGTTGGGGGCGAGTGTACAACTATTATCACTGTGCGCATGACCTCAGACGAGATGAATCGACCTGTCCCATCAAGGCCATACCCGCAGGAGAAATTGAAGGCGTTGTGTGTGAAAAGCTGATTCCCGTATTGCAGTCTCCGGAGATTGTCGCGGGTATAGCCCAACAAACCGGGATGCAGCCCAAAGACATCGTCAGTTTCTTCGACGGGAATTTCTGGGAGGAACTTACCCCCATTGAAAAGAAACGCCTTATGCAGATTCTGGTGGCGCAGGTAACCGTCAATAAAGACGGCGCATTCATCGAAGTTCGAACCGAAAACATAAAATCCATCCAATCAATCCAGGAGGTAGACGATGAACAGGATTCTTGAAAACGGACGCCTGCAGATTTTCGTCCCGCTTAAATTCCGTTCTGTCGCATACAGAAGGAAAATCGTAATGCCGGGTATTCCGAGCGATGGCACGGAACCGATCGCGCTCGCCCTCGCGCGAGCCTTCCGCTGGCAAAAATACATTGATGAGGGGAAATTCAAAAACATCCGCGAGCTGGCCAAGGCAATCGGCGTCGATGAGTCCTCCGTTGCCAGAACGCTTCGCCTGCGGATGCTGTCCCCGAAGATCATCCATCTGGTCGTCAGCGGAGAAACCCCGCGCAAACTGAATCATGAGGCGATCCGTCATACTCTGCCGGACCTCTGGAGCGAGCAGGAGAAGATTCTGTTGGTGGAGTGAGGCCTTTGGAAGACATCACACCCGGTGGGAGGGCGGGTGTGGGGATTGGGATGGGAATGAGAGAAAAAAGGAAACTTTTTGCGTTTTACGTCTTGCGTTTAACAAGATGCGGTGTATATTATATCTTCGAATGGAGATTTTCGATGATCGCAAGCTACAAATGCAAAGAGACCATGCGCCTGAAAGCGGAAGGTTCGAGCAGGAAATTCAAAGCTATTGAACAGATTGCTCTGCGGAAGCTGGATATGCTTGAAGCCGTCGTGAATCTGGAAACGCTGAGGATTCCACCCAGCAATCACTTCGAAGCTTTGCACGGTGATCGTGAGGGGCAATACAGTATCCGCATCAACTCCCAATGGCGTATATGCTTCACCTGGCACGACGGGAATGTTTACGATGTCGAAATCGTCGATTATCATTAAGGAGGCCTAATATGATCAGAACAAAGAATTTGATTCCGCCCGGAGAGATTCTTCTGGAAGAATTTCTGAAGCCGATGAACATCACGCAAAACAAACTCGCGATGGATATCCATGTTCCCGCACCAAGGATTTATGCCATCGTGAAAGGAACACGGGCAATTACAGCCGATACCGCGTTGCGCCTTGGTCATTACTTCGGAACCGGTCCCGAATTCTGGATCAATCTCCAGAGCAATTATGATTTGTGCCTCGCCGCAGCTGAATTTCAGAAAGAAATCACGTCGATTCCCAAACTAGCACTGGCGTAAAAAAACTCAGCGCCGTAGCAGAGCGATCTGTTGCGGCGTTTTTTTGCTACTCTTCACATCCGGCACCGCCGGAGTGCGAAGCTGGCTGTAGCGTAGGCCTAATCGGAAAAATGTTCCAAAAGTCGCGTTTCTAAACCGGGAAAATGGTCCAAAAGACTTTGTATCTACTTAAAAACAAGATAGATGTATACTATAGGCGCGGAAACGCGTTGTGTCAAGAAATGTTGACATCATTCCGCCAAACAATCACATCTGTCAGGAATTGTTGACGCGATTTAAGTCGCCGCGCCTCACCGCCATTGACCGGTGATGAGGCATGAATTGTGTTTATGTTTTAAAGCGAAGCGAGCAAGCTGAATCATGGGACAAT
>ONWH01000259.1 GCA_900321495.1 uncultured Planctomycetota bacterium | reverse complement strand
ATCGACGCTATACAAAACTACGCTGATAAACCCAGCACCCATCGGGCACATGTAACGACTCCCCCGGATGTGATCCGCGGGCATGCATTCCTCTCAAGGTGAGTTTATTTTATCACAATCAACCCCGATTTCAATGATTTCCAGGTATTTTTTCTGAAAAAACCTTTTTTCGCTCCAGTCGGACGAAGAACGTTCCGGTTATGGCGGCTCGGAGGGGCGAAAACTTGAGAAAAAATAAGTTTTTTCTCGAATTTCCCGAAATTTCTCCGTATTGAGGAGTAGCCAGGCCGTTCCGAAACGGTTTTTCCGGCGGATAATCGTTAAAGTTTACCGATTTTAACGCGGTTTTTCGGAAAAAAGAGGCCGAAAGGTTGGATTTTTTTTGACTGTACCGGTTGTAGGGACTAGACTATTAGTGAGGATTTTACGGAAAAGTCCATACAAACCGAATTTGAGCAGACATTTCCCAAGGAACAATAGGATCTATCGTTCAGGAGTTTAAAGAAATGAGATTGATCACCAAGACGAACTGGATCATCATCTTCGTTGTCCTGTCAGCCGCGGCGCTGGCGATCGGGACGGCGTCGAGTGTCTCCTCCTGCTGCGGGCGGCCCGACCCGGCGCCGGTCATCGAACCTTTCGCCTACTCGGCACCGGAACCGATGCCGGTTGTCACGGCGGCCGAGCCGGTCATCATTTCCGCGCCGTTGGCTGACGCGCGTCCGGTCTGCGACACATGTGTCGCCCCGGTAACAATTTCGGCCCCTGTTGTCGCCGCACGTCCGGTCAGCAACAACTACGCGGTTCAGCGTCCCGCCTTTAAGATGGTACGCGAAACCGAAATGCGTGAAGAAGAAGTCACCACATACGAGACGGTCTGGGACGAAGAGACCCGTTATCGCACCCGCACCGTCTGCAAGCGGGTTCCCGAAACGACCGTTCATCGTGAAACGGTCCGCGTTTCAAAACCGGTCTGGGAAACGGTCGAGAAAGAGACCAGCTATGACGTGGTCCGTTATGTGAGCGAAACTTCCGAACGGGAAGAGGTCAAGACGGTCTGCAAGCCGGTAACCGAGTACCAGGAGAAACAGATCGTCGAGACGGTCAACCGTCCGGTGCAGGAAACGGTCATGGAACAGCGGACCCGCCTGGTGAACCGCCCAGTCACCACCTGCGAGACCCGCACGCGCGAATGCGGCGAATACGAAACGCAGTACGTTCAAAAGCCGGGAAAAGAATACACCCGGCTGACATGGCAGCGCGGGGGCGAATATTACGATCCGGCAACGGGCCAGACGCGCAGACGTCTTCCCGGTCTCTACTGGACCGACCTTAGCTCCGCGCCCGAATACACCGCCCAGCGCGTCTATAAGCCGCGCACGGTAACCGAAACTGTTCCGGTCACCCGAATGGTCGAAGAACGCGTCGTTGAAGAAGTTCCGGTTACGGTCAACAAGATGATCCAGGAGCAGGTCGTCCGCACCGAGCAGGTTCCGGTCACCCGGATGGTCGAAGAAAAGATCGTCAACAAGGTTCCGGTGACCACCTACAAGCCGGTCACCGAAAAAGTCGTGAAGAAAACTCCGGTTCGCGTATGCCGGATTGAAACGGTCGACGAAGTGCGCGAAACCCCGGTCACCACCTACAAGATGGTCACCGAGACAATCCAGGAGCCGTACACCGTCAAAGTGGCGCGTCAGGTTCCGAAAACAGTTAAGGTTCAGCGTCCTGTTACTGTCTGCCGCCGCGTTCCGATTGATGCCTGCGCACCGGTCACCGTCTCTTCGCCCGAAGCGAACGTGGCTGAAACAGTCAGCAAGCAGACTCTTCCCGAACCGGCCGCCGGCAACGCTTCCCCGGCCGACAATGTTCCGCAGTTCAGCCCGGATGGCGCGAACAGCTCGACCTCGAACTACCCGAACGCCGAGAGTGCAACGATCACAACCGATGCTTCGGCGGAACTTCCCGCCATTCCGACCGAGCCCCCGGCGCAACAGAATCCCGAACCGGCTCCCTCGGTCGCTCTTCCGAGCGCGGCCGAAAACGCCCCTCCGATGACCCAGGCCGATCAGGTTCCGACGCTCAACGGAACGGCCGAACCGGTCGCCGAACCGGCGCCCGCTCCCGCTGAACCGGCCGCGGCCCCCGCCGAACAGCCCCTTCCGGGGATCAAACGCGCTGAGCCGGCAGCACCGCTCACGATGCGGGTCAACCGTCCGATCGAGTCTGTCCTGGTTCCGGAACCGCAGGCCGAACCGATTCGTACCGCACTGATCGAATCGGCGGACAACAGCAGCGAGTACTTTAAATTCGTCAGCCGGGAAGAGACCGCCGACACGCAGAAACAAGTTCTCCCCGCCATCTCACCGACCCAGCTCCTCCCCTTCTGAAAGGGAGAACGGATCTGTCTTTGTACTCTTTCAAAAAAACGGGTTCGTGGTATAATCAAGCCGGGCGAGTCCGTTTTTTTGAGAACAGTAAAATGGAATTGAAGAGTATTCTATGAGTTCCGATCCAGCCGCAGCGCGGCGCATCGTTGTTACCGGGATGGGAGTGGTCAGCCCTCTGGGACTGACCCTCGATGAGTTTTGGAATGCCTGTGCAGGGCGAAAGAGCGCTGTTCGTCCCTACACCGTTGAAGGCAATGAGCCGATCCCGATCCGTTGCGCGGCGCCGGCCGACCTTTTCACCGGAGATATCGCCGATTTCGGAGTCCTTGAAGGAACGCTCAAAAAGGACATCCGCAAGTCCCTCAAGTTAATGTCCCGTGAAATACAGATGGGGGTTGCCTCGGCGCAGCGTGCTCTCTATGACGCGCAGGTTCACCCCGGCGACTTCGACCCGGCCCGCGTGGGAGTTTCGTACGGTTCGGACTACATCATCACCACCATTTCCGAAATTTCCGAAGGGGTTCAGTCGTGCCAGGGCGAAAACGGCTTCGACGCCTCCCTCTGGCCGAGCCGGGGGATGACCAAAATGACCCCTCTCTGGCAGCTGAAATTCCTCACCAACATGATCACCAGCCACCTGTCGATTCTGAACCAGTTTCGGGGTGTCGGGTGCAATGTTACCAATCGGGAAGCTTCGATCGGCGCACTCATCGGGGAAGCGGTGGAAATTCTCCGGCGCGGTCATGTCGATGTGATGGTCGTCGGCGCCGCGGGAAGCCGTCTGCATCCCCTGCGGATCATCTCGGCCCTTCGGAACGAATCGGTCGCCGACGATTCCTCTCTCCCCCCTCAGGAGCTGAGCCGGCCGTACGACCCGCGCCGCAGCGGTGCCGTCCTGGGTGAAGGGGCGGGCGCGCTGATCCTCGAAACCGCCGAACACGCGCAGAAACGGGGTGTGCGCATCTATGCCGAGATTCTCGGCGGCGCCAACAGCGCGGTCGTCACCGCCAGCCCCGACCCGAAGACCGGCCGTTATTTTGAGTTCGAATCGTTCGACAACCTGAAAGAGTCGATGACCCTCACCCTGGAGCGTCTCCGGGAAAAAGTTGCCCGTCCGTTCGACTCGGTCGGGCATATCAACGGCCAGGGAGCCTCGACACATATCAGCGACGCGGCCGAAGCCGAAGCCATCCGTTCCGTTTTCGGTGAGTCGGCCGGGCGCATTCCGCTCACTACGATCAAAGGGCATACGGGGAATTCCGGTGCCGGCGGCGATACCGCAGACCTGATCGCGTCGATCATGGCGCTCAACAGTGGGAATCTCTTCCCGATCCTCAACAACACCGAAGATGATCCCGCCTGTCCGGTTCTTCCGGTGCGGACCGACGGGATTCCGGCCGGTGATTCGTTCATTAAGACCGGGAGTCACCCTTTCGGTCAGACATCGGCGATCTGGGTCTCGAAGTGGGATTCCTGAACGCCGTCCCTTGACCTTTTACAAAAATCGATTAAACTTGAAGGCGATCCGTCAGGATTGTGGTGGTCGTAGCTCAGTTGGCTAGAGCATCGGATTGTGGCTCCGAAGGCCGTGGGTTCGAGTCCCATTGACCACCTTTCCTTCT
>ONWH01000256.1 GCA_900321495.1 uncultured Planctomycetota bacterium | reverse complement strand
GTCCATTTGATCGCGCTACAGGTACCGAGACGAGTAAAGAGGATATCACCGCTCTTTTCCATCAGAATTTCATCGAAGGTGAGGAGAATTTCAGTTCCCTCTTCGACTTCGTCCAGATCGAATCCGAAGAATCCGCAATAGTTCGCGCCAAAATCAACCAGCTGCACGTCCGATTCGGTAAATGTTGAGCCTTCTTTGAGCGGATCCGCATCATCGAGATAGGTGGTCTGAAGTGACAGAACCTGATCGGAAAGGAGGATTTCCAAGTCGTCCATCTTGTACCCTTTGAGTTCCGGACCGATATTGGTAATGCTTCGGTCCCGCCACGGCTTTTCGACTTCGGCTGTTGAGAGCCTGCCTCGCCGTAGCCATGCGCTGGGTCTCAGAATCGCGAATTCCGGATACGGAACGCGGCGTGGAAGATATTGGACCTGCCGCTGTTCGGCCAGAGGAGCTGTGCCGCAGGGACGACGGTAGTCGTACACTTCGATGAAGGGACGCTGAAAGCTGAACCGCTGGACCTTCTGAAGACGGCGTCCCGTCTGATCGAGCGCAGAAAATAGAGACAGCGCCCCGGCTGAATCGACACCGGTCGCCGCCAGAATCTTTCCGCGGCCATCGACAATTTCGGCTGCCAAGAACGAGGACTGGTCTGTGAGATAGAAACTGTTGCTGTTGTAACCGGAGATTTCGATTTGAACCGTATTGTGTCCAGGATGGAGTTTCGATGAGAGGTCCCATTCATCGATTCGGAACCAACCGTGCGGTCCACGCGCCGGACCGTAACCAACGAACTCGCCGTTCACGCGGATTCTCATGATCGTCGCTCCGGTCGAGCGGAGGATAATCCCCGCTGTGTCGGGAATGTCAATTTCTGCCGAGAAGATGAGTGAGACGTTCATTTCATTTTCCCGTCCCGCGGCCCATACCGGTTTTGCCGCCTGAAAACGGGGCGCGGTCTGTGCTTCGGCAGCGAAGAGCAAGTCTCGGGAGATCATCGCAGCAAGCGGGGTGAGAGCGGTCAATTCAAGGAAATGACGGCGGGATAGCTCGTTCTTTTTCATGACAGACTCCATGAAAGGTTGTTTCTGAAATGCGTAATCAAGGGTGACCACCCATCTGATAATACCGATTTCGGCAAAGATTCTCAAGCGGTTTGGTCTTCGGAAACTTGGGTGCGGCGGGATTTTACCGGCCTGACGACGATTCGTCTGAATGTTTCGCCGATAACGGCGGTGGAACGAGTGCCATCCCGAAACGAAGACGAATATTCCGTGCAGTCAAAAGACCGTTCAACGAGAAGTCGTCAATTCGTACCGCACTGGGAAAGAGTTCGTGCAGACGGGGCGGTTCATCCGATTCGCCCATGCGTATTTCCCAGAGGAGGACGCCACCTTCGCGATTGATATCGTCGTAGGTTCCCCATGTAGTTGCCTCCCACGCTCCGCAGAAGAGGTCCGGTCCGCGGCTGTAATGTACACGCGGCTGATCACAGCCGAAGACGGCCAGATTTCCTGCCGGCCACCACTCACCGCTTGCCCAGGGGATCGGAGTATCATACCGGCGATGCCATTCCTGTTCAACGTAAGCGGCGAGGCTTCTTCCTGGGAAGAGATAACGGCTACACTTTCCGGTTGCCATGGGATAGATCAGTGTGACCGCCACACTTCCGGCCAGAACACACACGGCAACGATGACGTTCCAGAGAATTGCCTTTTTGGCGGGAGAGTTTCCCTCCCGACTTGGGAAAAAGCGGAGGAGAATGACCGGAACGTAAATCCAGAGATGGCAGCCTAGGGAAAGGCGAACGTGGTGAGCGCTGAGCGCCGCATAAATGACTTGCATGAAAAACGGAAGAAAGGTCATTGTTAAAAGGTAACTCTCTTCCGTCGAAACGGTCGCTTTTCGAGTTCGAATCACCTGTTTCTCTCCGGCGGACTTCCAAAAGAGGGGAAGGAGGAGAACCGCAGGGATAATCCAGAATGTCAGCTGGCTGAGGGAGAAGTTCAGCGGTGACAGCAGATGAAAGATCGCGGGATTTTCTTCCCCCTCGAGAGTCAGCGCGTACTCGATTGCCCGAACGTTTCCCTTCAGAATCGAGAGAGTCTGGGGGAGGAAGATGAGAAAGCCGATCACAGTCGCAAGCCAAAACCGTCCATTGCGAAAGACATTTCGGCGCTCTCTATTCCACGCCAGAAAGATGATCAGCGCGATGGGAAAGAATATCTCGGTATATTTTAGGTGAAGGCCGATCCCGATTGCCAGCCCTAAGCCGATCCAGTCGCGCCATCGGTTTGTTCGAAGTGCTGCCAGTCCGAAATAGAACGAAAGTCCCCAGCCGAAGATGAGTGTGATATTGTTGTTGTAGTCAGCTGACCCGAAGTTCATCCAGTAGTAATTCAGTGAAACGACGAACGCC
>ONWH01000258.1 GCA_900321495.1 uncultured Planctomycetota bacterium | reverse complement strand
TACTCTTCGAGTATTACACGGATCCCGACGTTGTAGACCTTCTGCCACGGCAGATAGCCGTAACGCGTCGCGCTGCCGGTCACTTTCGGCCGGTCGGCCCAGGAGCCGCCGCGGGCGGTCTTCTTCGCCGCGGTGTCGCCGTCGTTCCGGCCGTCCCCGTCGGCGTAGGGATACGCCTTGTAGTCGCTCCGGGTCCATTCCGAGACGTTCCCGATCATGTCGTACAGCCCCCAGGCGTTCGGCTTGGTCTGCGCCACGTAGTCGACGACGAACCAGTTGTCCTTGAACCGGTCGTCGCGCAGCGGGAAGACGCTGTCTTCGGGATAGGGGTTCCGCACGTGGATCGTCGCGGGGGATTCCCACTGGGCGTAGAGGAACCGGCGGTCACTGTCGGCCAGGTTGGCGTAGGGGGAGAAGTCGGCTTCGAACGGGCCGAAGAAGAACTTCTCGCCGCTGCCGGCGCGCGCGGCCCATTCCCACTGCGCCTCGGTCGGCAGGGCGGCGGCGCAGTTGTGCGTCTCGCCGAGCCAGGTGACGAATTCCTGCGCTTCGAGCCAGCTGACGCGGGCGACCGGCTGTTTCGGATGGTTGGCGATGTAGCCCGGCACGATATGGTCTTTCCCGTGCTCGTCCAGATAGCGGGTGTCGTGGTCCGGGTTGAACGCGGCGAACTGCTCGTTCGTGATTTCCGTCTCGGACATCCAGAACGGCTTGTCGATCGTGACGACGCTCCGCGGGTTCTCGTCGGGATAGCCGTCGAGCGAACCCATGATGAACGTCCCGGCGGGGATCCGCACGAAGTTGATCGCGACGCCGTCGCCCAGTTCGATCGTCCTGCGCGCCGCGCCGCCGGCCAGCGCGTTTTCCTGAAGCTGTTTCGCTTTCGCTTCGTCGAACGGCCAGTTTTCGGCGGAAAGGGTGTCGGTCGGTTTGACGAACGGTTCCGGTTGGATGAATTCCGGTTTCGGCTTGCTGCGTTCCGATTCAAGGAGACGGTCGAAATCGGCCTCGTAATCCTCCGAAACGCCGGCGTAAAGCTGCGAAAGCTCCAGTCGGCGCTTGGCCGGTTCGGGCCGGTCCCATTTGCCGCGCCACGGCGCGTTCAGGTCGATCCAGGAGGCGATCCGTTCCTTCGCTTCCTCGTCGAGCCTGACGTTGTAGTGCCCCTTCTCGACGAGCATTTTCCAGAGTTCGCTGGTCGAGACGTGGAACTCGTAGGGCGGGAAGACGTCCATATCGGTTTCCGGGCCGGGCCGATGGACGAACGGATGGATGTTGTCGTAGGCTTTCCGCGGATCGGCGAACGAGGGGCGCCCCTCCTTGGTGCCGTCGTGGCAGCCGATGCAGTACTTCAGAACGACGTTGTAATACAGCTCCGTCTCGAACGCCATGGTCCGGCGCGGGCCGTTGTGGTCTTCAATGGCGCTTGAGGGACGGCGCGAGGCGCTCGTCAGTACTGCGGGGGTGATATCGAGCTGCGACTCGTGGCATCCGTTGCAGGTCGCCTTTTCACCCGGCATGCCGACGGTCCAGGAGCGCATGATCTGCACCGCCGCGCCGTTTTCGTCGAGCGGAAGGATTCCGAACGACGTGTTCGCCGGAACGGTGAAGTTGGCGCTGCCGTCCTCGTCGACCGGAACGGTGCCGAGAACCTGTTTGATGTCCCAGCTGCTCTGAACCCCGACCGACTCGTGCCCGCCGCTGTCGAGGTAGCAGAAGTGATAGGCGAAAAGGAGAAGCTTCTTGATCGTTCCGGGCGGAACCCCCTTGGTTCCTTCGCCGTTGTAGATGTTGGTGATGAACATCGTCGCCATGTCGGTGTTCTTGGCGCGGCGGTCCTGAATGACCGGCGGGAGCGGCTGCTCTTTGATCGGAATCGGCCAGAAGAGCCCCTGATGCTCCACCTCGGCGATCAGAGTCATGTTGCTGAACGTGTCGGCCAGGTAGAGACCGTACGTGCCGGGATTCTCGGCCTTCTCGCAGGTGACCAGGACGTACTCGCCGCCCAGCGGATAGGGCGTGATGAAGTTGTAGCGCAGACCGGTCGACTGCGTATCGACCACGTTCCCGACCACATCGTCGCCGCGGCGCGGAATTTCGGCGTAGAAGCCGGTCTCCTCAAACGGGAGGATTTCCGGATGAACGTCGAGCTGCGAACGGGGTTCGCCCCATTCCTTGGTTTCCGGATGATAGCGGAACGGGTATTTCCGGCCGACGGTCGGGTCGATGATCAGAAGACGGCCGAAGTCGCCGCGGCCGTGATGGCCGCTGCCGATCCCGACGATGCGGGACGAGTCGGGGAACTCGCGCGCGTGCTTGAACGCGGTCGGGAAGTACGAGCCGCTCCCGTACAGTTCGGTCTGGTTCGTTCCGTCCGGGTTCATGTGGAACAGGATCCGGCTGTAGTAGTGCATGATGTCGCTGTATTCCCAGCGCAGATACATGATCCGGCCGTTTTTCAGCGGCGTGGGATGCCAGTCCGAATCCTGCTCGAAGGTGAGCTGGCGGACCTTTTTCGTTTCCGGGTCGATCTTGTAGATGTTCGCCATCAGGTCGCTGCCGTTAATGCAGGGGAGACCCTGCAGGCCGGCGTTCGAACAGCTGATGATCGTGCCGTCCGGCGCATAGCAGGCGTCGAAGAAGTTGACGTCGGGCTGGTCGGTCGGCGAAAGGGTCTTGAGGTTTTTGCCGTCGAGCCCGACTTCGAAGATCGCCCAGTTGCCGTTTTCTTCGGAGATGCTCGAAAAGAGGACCCGTTTGCCGTCCCAGTGGAGTTCCGGTTCGCAGATCGGCCTGGCGTGCTCGGGGCGGAAGATCGGGGTGATCGTCGGCTTTTCGTTTCGCAGGTCGCTGACCACGGCGAACTCGTTGTCCCACCCCTCCCGCGAAACGTGCAGGATCGTCAGGAAGTTGTCGTTCGGCGCGGCGATGTGGTCGGAGCGGACGACGAGGAGTTTCAGGTTGTCCAGAAGCGGGTTCGCCAGGAGCGCCTTGCGCCGGAACTTGGCGAATTCCGCCTCCCACGCCGCGTCACGGTTCGGTTCGGCTTCGAGCGCGTCGAGTTCGTCCAGGTACGTCTCGCCGCCGGCGTAGTCGTCTCCGTACCGGTCGATCATGTCCTCGATTGCTGCACGGACCGATTCGATTGTGTTGACGGGATAGTCGTTGTTGTTTCCCGCGAGCCAGTCATCGGCGCGGCCGGCGGAACAGGCGAGTAAGCCGAGAACCGCGGTCAGAACCGCGGCGGCGAAAAAACGCGTTTGTTTTCCGAATGAAAACTGTGTCATTGTCTGCGAATTCCTGAGTCTTCTAACGTGTGAGCAAACTGTAAAACAAACAAATGATTGTCTGCTGTGTTTCGGCGGCGTCCGTTTCGGAACCGGGCCGAACCGCTCTTCAGGCGTTTCAGGGCGGAAGAGCGCTCTTTTGTCCGTTTCGCCCGCCGGTTTCCGCCGGGGCGGCGTGTGTGTTACTCGGCCATCGGCGCCTTCGGAGCGTCGCCGAGCATTTTCGAAATTTCCGGTTCGACTGCGGCGGCCCACCGCTTGTAGCCCAGCTCGGTCGGATGGACGAAGTCGGCCATCAGTTCGGCGGGAACGCGGTTCGCCTCGTCAAGCCAGATGTAGTTGATGTCCTTGACGATCACCTGGGGGTCGTCGCGCAGCAGGTCCAGAACCAGCGCGTTCGAAAGGGCGACACGCGAACGGGTCGGCTGCTCCCCTTCGGGACCGACGACAAACGTGAAGAGAACCAGGATTTTGATGTCCGGGTAGAGGCTCTCGAGCTTTTCGACGATCTTCTTGATTCCCAGAGGAATGTCGGCGGGATTCTGGTTGCACGCGACCCAGAGGTTGTTGATTCCGATCAGAAGCATCGCCGCTTTCGGATGAATCCTGTCCATCGGCGCGTCGTCGAGCCGCCAGAGGACGTTTCCGGTCTGGTCGCCGCCGAACCCCATGTTCACGCAGTTGCGGTCTCCGTAGTAGTAGTCGAGAACCGGCTTGCCGCCGCCGTCCCAGCCGTGCGTGATCGAGTCGCCGATCAGGAGGAGGTCGACATTCCCCTGGGCGATCCGCTCCTTGTTCGCCTCGTGCCGCTCTTTCCACCAGTCGACATCCATATGGTCCGACGGGATCAGGGCGGGCGGGAGCGCGCCGTCGCCGGCGAGGATCGCCGCGGCGCAGAGAAGGTTCAGGGAAAGAACGAGAATGGAAAGGAATTTTTTCATGGCGATTGCTTTCGGGTTGGTCGGTGGCGGCGGAAAAACGCGCGCGGAACTCCGCGCTGCATAACGGCCGAGGGAAACACCCGAAAAGCGGAAGCGTCCCGGGTGTTCCCTTCGTTCTAAACGGCGGAAACGCGGCCGGATGTGCCACTCGGCCGCGTCTGTGAAAAGCCGGACTCAGACTTCGATGTTCTCGTAGCCGGGCTGGTATTTCGGACGGACCAGTTCGGCGACACCGGGGGTCTTGAGCGAGTCGAGATTCTTGACGATGAGT
This sequence comes from uncultured Planctomycetota bacterium, assembly GCA_900321495.1. Lineage (GTDB taxonomy): Bacteria > Planctomycetota > Planctomycetia > Pirellulales > Thermoguttaceae > RUG695. The sequence continues at coordinate 1,807 of ONWH01000258.1, read as the reverse complement.
TTCTCGGCATCCCATTCGACTTTTTCGCCCCATTTGCCCGGTTCGGCCGCGGTCCAGATCGCCAGGTTCCCCAGGAGGATCGTCTCGGTGAGGGGGCCGCCGTGGTTCGGGAAGTTCGACCAGCAGATTTCCGGTTTTCCCTCCCAAATGGCGGTGAACCATTCGAGCTTGTGGCGCGCATCGGCGTCGGCGGCCTTTTCATCGGTCGGCGCGAGGACGAAGTCGGTCTGGTCTTCCGGCAGGCGCGGAATTTCGGCGCCGCCTTCGGCGTGGAACGTGCCGTTGTAGCCGGCGCCCTTTTCGCCGATGACGAACGTGCCGTTGACGTCCTCGAAGTCGAAGCCGTATTTCTTGCCGAGTTCCGGCGCCGGGGTCTGGCTGCTGTCATACCAGTAGAAGGTGAGCGGGCCGCGCCACGCGTTGCCGGGGAATTCGAACTTCGAAATCGACTGTGCCGGGAAGCTGTTGAAGTCGTGCCCCGAGCTGGTGGCGACCACGCTGGTCGGGTTTTTCAGTTCCAGACCCTTGAAGATCATGTTGACGTTGTGGCACGCCATGTCGCCCAGAGCGCCGGTGCCGAAATCCCACCAGCCGCGCCACGCGAACGTGTGGTACAGACCGGGCCAGTATTCGCGGTAGGGCGCGGTGCCGAGCCAGAGGTTCCAGTCGACCTTTTCGAGCGCCGCTTCAACCTGAGCCTTCTTTTCGGCGATTTCGTCTTCGGCGATATCGGGGTCTTCTTCTCGGATCTGCTTGGCAAACTTTTCGAGCGTCATGTCCCGGTTCGGGCCCTGCGGCCAGATCGGGCGGTTGGTCATGACGTGGACTTCCTTGATCTCGCCCAGAATGCCGGCGCGGTACTGCGCGGCGTTCTTGCGGAGGGTGTCGTCGGTGCTCCCCTGGTTCCCCATCTGGGTGCAGACGCCGGCCTCTCGGGCGAGGTTCCCCAGATAGCGGGCTTCGCCGATCGTGCGGGTGAGCGGCTTTTGTGTATAGCAGTGTTTCTTCGCCTTCAGCCCCATGGCGGTGATGACCGTGTGCATGTGGTCCGTGGTCGAGCAGGTGAGCGCGTCGAACTTGTCGCCCATCTCGGCGAACATGTCGCGGAAATCGACGTAGCGTTTGGCGTCGGGGAAGTTTTCGCCCATGCTGGCGAGGGTCCCCTTGTCAACGTCGCAGAGGGCAACGACTTTACCGAAGATGCCGGCCTGCTGGATGTCGCCGGCTCCTTTGCCGCCGACTCCGACGCCGGCGACCGCAACGCTCTGCAGTGCCGAGGCGCGGGCGATTTTCTTCTGATTGCCGCTGGCAACCAGGAAACCGGCACCGGCGACGGTCGATGTTTTCAGAAAGTCACGACGGGAGAATTTTGTCATGTCAGGATTCCTTGTGGGTTAAAATATCGGTTTGCGGTTTACACCAGAAACGGAACCCGAGAGAAAAGCGCATCTCTCCCGGATCCCGTTTCCTGAGCTTCGTGTGTGTCAGAGCGCAAGGCTCCTGTCCGGATCAGACTTCAATGTTGTCATAGCCGGGCTGATATTTCGGACGGACCAGTTCGGCAATCCCCGGGGTCTTGAGGGAGTCGATGTTCTTGACGAGCAGGTTTTCGGCGTCCCATTCGATCTTTTCGCCCCGTTTGCCCGGTTCGGCCGCCGCCCAGACGGCGAGGTTCCCCAGGAGGATCGTTTCGGTGAGCGGACCGCCGCGGTCCGAGAAACTCGACCAGCAGAGTTCCGGTTTCCCTTCCCACATGGCGGTGAACCATTCGAGCTGGTTGCGGCGGTCGAAGTCGCCGTTGTATTCC